>NVSA01000045.1 GCA_002401045.1 Paracoccaceae bacterium | reverse complement strand
CTTGTGATCATGCCGTTTCTTCGTTCCTTTTTTGTCAGAATTTTTCTCGTTATCTGTAACCTTTGATTGCGTAACAGATGGAAACCCTTTGTACTTGCGTGCTGTTAACAGGGTTCCCAACGGTGTTACGAAGTTTACACCCGCAACGGCTTTTTCAGCTTTCGCCAATGCAACGATGCTGATTTCAGCAACAGCTGCATCACCTTCATCTTTTAGCAGTTGGAATAGACGGCAAGAGGCGGCTTGACCTTCTTCCAAGATCACGCAAACTTTCTGCCAGTCGTCAAATTTATCCGCAATGAATTCTTGACCAATCTCAGATTTTTCAACGGCAACAGGGAATACCTGATCTTCAACGTTTGTGGCGTCGGCTTCCGTTTTTTTGGCTTCAGCCTTTTCTTCAACTTTCGGCGCTTCTTGCGTTGCGGTGTCTTGGGCGTATGCAACAGGGGACATTGAAATGCCTGCCGCGATCAAAAGGGATACAAGGGATTTTTGCATGAATATACTCACATTACGGTTTGGTTTTTCTGTTTAATACTGTTCTGAGCAGGCTTTGTCAGGCTAAAACTTCATATGGCGTTACAAAGATGAAAATTCGGCGATCAATCGCCAAGAAAAAGGCGTGGCCTATGCACGCGGCATTGTTTCTAGGCACATTCCGTTCCATATAAGAGTGTAAAGATTGCAAAGAGGGATATCACCATGGCAGAGGTCGGAAAACTATTTATTGGCGGCGGTGGTGAAACCTATGAAACATCTCAAAACCTGCTTTTAAAATATGCGAACCGTCACGGTTTGGTCGCAGGGGCCACAGGCACAGGTAAAACCGTCACCTTACAAATTTTAGCCGAAGGTTTTTCCAAGGCAGGGGTCCCCGTGTTTATGTCGGACGTCAAAGGTGATCTGGCAGGCATGGCAAAAGCAGGATCACCCGATCATAAATTACACGATGCCTTTTTGAAACGCGCCAATACTATCAAATTTGATGATTTTGGCTATGAAAGCTTTCCCGTCACCTTTTGGGATTTATTCGGTGAACAAGGCCATCCTGTGCGCACGACCATCACCGAAATGGGGCCTTTGTTATTGGCACGCTTGTTGGATTTGACCAATGTGCAAGAGGGTGTTCTTAACATCGCTTTCCACGTGGCAGACGAGCAAGGCTTGGCCTTGATGGATCTCAAAGATTTGCGTGCGATGTTGATATGGTTGGGGCAACACGCCAGCGAGGTCTCGTTGCAATATGGTAATGTCTCAACGTCCTCTATCGGCGCGATCCAGCGTAGTTTGTTGGTGCTTGAAAACCAAGGTGCGGCGGAATTCTTTGGCGAACCCGCGCTGAACCTGTCCGATATGATTGCCACCACGCCCAGCGGGCAGGGGCGGATCAATATTCTGGCCGCAGATAAGCTGATGCAAAGCCCACAGCTCTACGCAACGTTTTTGTTGTGGATGCTATCCGAACTGTTTGAAGAACTGCCCGAAGTCGGCGATTGCGATAAACCTAAATTCGTATTTTTCTTTGACGAAGCGCATTTGTTGTTTGACGATGCGCCCAAGGCCTTGATTAAAAAGGTCGAACAAGTCGCCCGTTTGATCCGCTCTAAAGGGGTCGGTATTTATTTTGTGACGCAGAACCCTGCAGATGTGCCCGAAAATATTTTGGGACAATTGGGCAACCGCGCCCAACATGCGTTGCGTGCCTTTACCCCCAAAGACAGATGGGCTTTGCGCAATGCCGCTGAAACCTTCCGCACCAACCCGCGTTTTGATACCGCCGATAAAATTATCGAGCTGGGGGTGGGTGAAGCTTTGGTTTCAACCTTGGAGAAAAAGGGTATGCCATCGATGGTTGAGCAAACTTTGATCCGCCCGCCATCATCACAACTTGGCCCCATCACCCCAGAAGAACGCGCCGAAATCATCAAAGACTCCCATATTGCAGGGAAATATGAGGCTGAATTAGACCGCGAGAGCGCCTTTGAAATTCTTGGTGCACGAGCAGCGAAAGTTGCCGATGAGGCAAGAGTGGCCGAGGAAGCCGACGAACGTCTGGAACAAGAAGAAAAATCCCGCAAACTCGCACGGCGCTACGATGGTGGCTCTACCCGAAAAACCTATAAAAAACCCACGTCACGCAAAGACAGCATTGGCACGGCTTTTGCAAAATCCTTTGCCCGTCAATTGGGCACCAAAGCAGGCCAACAGCTTATACGCGGTATCTTGGGAAGCTTGTTTAAAGGGCGCTAAATCGGGCGCACTTTCAGCTTTGTAATACGGTTTTGTGTTCGTCCCATGATTTGGAAACGGTAGCCGTGAAAGCTGAAAAACTGGCCTACATTCGGGATCATTTGCGCCTCATGGATCACCAGACCTGCAAGGGTATTGGCCTCCTCATCGGGCAAAGACCAGCCGTAAGTTCGGTTTAAATCCCGCAATGTCGCCCCGCCGTCGATATCGTAATTCCCTTTGGCATCTGTCTTTGTCTCAAAGTTTTCAACATCATCATATTCGTCGGTAATCTCGCCAACGATCTCTTCCAGAATATCCTCTAGCGTGATCAACCCCTGCAACGCGCCGTATTCATCCACCACCAAGGCGAAATGTGTGTGACGGCGTAAAAATTCGCGCATCTGGTCGTYYARCGTKGTGGTTTCRGGYACGAAATAMGGYTTCATMSMSAYRTCSAKWATCTTMARWTTRGAYAWSGCMKYYTKRCGGTYATCSRCATYKYGSMRCAGCTTTTCCACYRYMCGCAAYARGTCYTTGGMRTGMAYAACSCCSACAATATTTTCRGKRTCAYCCTTRAAMAYWGGCARGCGGGTATGGGGCGAATCCAGTGATTGGCGCACGATCTCTTGTGGGTCAGCGGCAGCGTCAATCATTTCAATGTTGGAACGGTGCAACATGATTTCTTCGACCTCGCGGTCTTTCAGATCGAGCGCGCCCAACAACCGATCCCGATCATCTTTTTCCANGGTGCCCTCAACATGTCCAAGTGCAATTGCGCCTGCAATTTCTTCTTGAGCGGCATCTGATAAGCTTTGCTCATTGGCTTGAATGCCAAATAATGTCAAAAACCCGCGCACGATTGCTTGWACCAGCRYKACRATAGGGGACAGCACCAAAACCAGTGCTCGAATAGGGGCTGAAACCAATGTCGCGGCTTTCTCGGCATTGGTGATGGCRTAGGTTTTGGGCAGAACTTCGGCAAAGATCAGTACCAAAATGGTCATAACCAAAGTTGCCAATGCCACACCACCGTCGCCCATYAAGCGGGTAAACAGGCTGGTCGCCAAGGCCGTTGCCAGAATGTTAACCAAGTTGTTGCCTAGTAAAACCGACCCGATTAAGCGCTCATTATTATCGGTCAGATCCAAGGCRCGTTTTGCCCCGCGTGACCCTTTGTCTGCYAATCTGTGCAATTTGCCACGGCTGGCTGCTGTCAGCGCGGTTTCTGATCCAGAAAAGAACGCGGACAATACCAAAAGGGYGAAAATACAAGCGATTGTGATCCAAAATGCCGTAWCGAAATCGGCCATGATCAACATTGCGGTTTCCATTATGTTATACTTCCTTAGCTCTARCCATACCCTTGTRTTATGGGGCCTAGCTTTGCGYACATCAAGGGATCGAATGCGATGAAAATCATGGATTTGGGCGAAATTAGCGGTGATATGCTACTGTTTGGTGGCATATATTCCAATTTACAAGCGCTTCAAGCCTTAATTGCGCAAGCAAAGCACCGCAATATCCCTGCGCAAAACTGTATTTTCACCGGCGATGTCGTTGCCTACTGCGCCGATCCATATGCCAGCGTGCAAGCATTACGTGCCTTTGGGTGCCCAAGCCTTGCGGGTAATTGTGAGGTACAATTGGCACAAAATGCATTGGATTGCGGCTGTGGTTTTGAAGATGGATCAGCCTGCTCAATGCTATCCGTTGCGTGGTACGCCCATGCAAATGCACAGGTAACAAACGATCAACGCGTCTGGATGGCAAGCTTGCCTGAACGTATCATATTCAGCCATAATGGTCTGCGTTACGCGGTCATTCATGGCGCGGCTTCGGACATATCAGGCTTTATCTGGCCGACAACATCGCAGCCTGAATTTGCATCACAAATTGCTACCCTCCAAAACCAAGTCGGGGGGATTGACCGCGTCATCGCAGGGCATTGTGGCATTCCATTTCAAGTAGAAATTGATGATGTACTCTGGATCAACACAGGCGCAATAGGTCTGCCTGCACATAATGGATCACCGCAAACGCATTATATCTCTATTGTAAATAATCACCTTAAAATCAATGTATTGGACTATGATATTAATGCGGCGTTTGCGGCCATGCAGGCTGTTGATTTGACCCAAGGTTACCACGATACGCTAAAGTCAGGTTACTGGCCTAGCCAAGATACATTGCCCGCAGATATGCGGCTTTAATCCTTGGCCATCGGGTGATGTTCTAGCACCAGCTCTTTTAGCTTTTCATCCAGAACATGGGTGTAAATCTCCGTCGTGGCAATGTCCGCATGTCCCAATAACATTTGGATGACCCGTAGATCGGCACCGTTAGCTAGCAGGTGCGTGGCAAAGGCATGACGCAAAATATGCGGTGTGACTTTACCAGGCGAAATACCCGCTTGTACGGCAAATTCTTTGATTAAAGTATAAAACCGAATGCGTGTCAGATGCCCCAGCTTCCCATTCGACGGATATAAAAACTTTGATGCTTGCGCGCCATTTTTGACCTTTAAATCCTGCGCACGATCCCGCACTTTCAGATAGGCCACAATGGCGACTTGGGATGGCGGCGACAGCGGCACCATGCGTTCCTTGCCGCCTTTACCTTTTATCAATACCATCTCGGGCTGACCGCGCACAGCGGCGACTGGCAGGGACACCAGCTCAGACACCCGCATCCCTGTGGCATAAAGCACTTGCATCAAACAGGTGTTGCGCAACCGATCCTCTGGCGTGCGCCCCGTGTTGTTGGCCGCGACCAACAACCGATCTACATCTTCCTCGCTCAARGTGTCAGGTAGGTGTTTCTCACGCCGTGGCCCTTTGATTTGTGCGGACGGGTCGGTATCACGCCAGCCTTCTTCAAAGGCAAAGCGGTATAACTGGCGCACCGATGACAGGCGACGTGCCCGTGTGCTGGCGGCAAGACCACGGGTCTCAAGGTCAATAATATAGGCTTCAACTGCGCTACGATCTGCGGTTAATAAACCACTTTTTCGGGTGTCTAGAAAGCTTTCAAACTCTTTCAGGTCACGGGCATAGGCCAGTATCGTGTTATCTGACGCGTTATGCTCGGCTTGTATGGCTTCCAAAAAGGTCTCGATCCAGTGAGTTGTCATGTTTTATCTCCAAGGATCAATATTTGCACCGCGATGCGTAGGGCTTCGTCTTTAAACCCAGCATAGGCTAGCACCGACAGTGCCGTTTCAATATCGCCYACATCGGTGTCGGCACCTGATTGCAGTAAGGTCAGGGCAGAGAGCACGGCCTCGCCAACCCGTCTGTCATCAACCAATTGATGTAGAACTGTTTTATCTGTTTTTCCGTGTAATCCGTTGAAAATAGAGAGTTGCAGGTCGCCGACAGGAACAACATCTGTCTCTGTGTCTAGCAGCGACAAAATATACTGCGAAGTTTGCGTGCTAGGCGCGATTTTTTTCAGCTTTTCGGGATTGGCTTGGGCTAAGGCCGCAAGGTCAAATGCAATCTTTTGCGCTGCTGTATCATAGGTAAAATTAGGTAGTGAGGCCCCAAACCATTGCGCTAAAACGGGTCGTAAACGTTCGTGTTCAAAGGTTTTATGCGCATTGATCAGTGCGGCTGATAAGGCCGCTTGATTATCACGTTCCAATGCATTTTTYAAACGTTGCACAGCGCTGACCCGTTGCCAAACGCCCCCCGATGCTGACGGTTTACCCTCAAGATAGATATCCAACAGACTGGTTGTAGGCAGGGCTTGTTCGCGCACCAAACGCTCAGCCGCAATAATACGTCGTTTCCAGCCTGCTTTATTTTGCAAATCAAGGTGCAAGAATGCCAAGGGCAATGTCTGGCTCGGGCGCGGTAATCCCAAAGCTTCCCGCATTATAAATGTCAGCGGTGTCATGACTATCGGGCTGGGAATGTCGCTGACCTCTGGAAAGGCCTCTGGGTCCAGGAACATGCCTAACAACAGCGCTTCATCTTTTGTGACATCGCCCAATATTCTGGCCGCTGATAAAGTAATCGCGGCCGCGCTCCAATCGCCCGAGCGTGCAAGGCAAAAAATACGGGCAGGCAACGTTGGTGCAAAGCGCGGGGTCGCAATCATTCGCGCACAAGCCTCATCAGAGCGTTGTGTTAAAATACTAATATCAAACCAACGCCGAAACAGTTGCTGATCGTTTGGATCGGCGGCCTTGAGCAAAGATTCAGCGGGGTTCAAATCTCCTGCCAACAGCAAGTTATCAATCCGTGCCAATAAAAGCAGATTATCCGCACTCGATGCGACAGGCGCATTGAGTTCCGCCAAGATAATCCGTCGCCAAAGGTTGGTGATTTCAGGCACCTGACCATGGGGGGCGTAACGGATAAAAGCCGCCAGCCTTTTCACCGCACTATCGCCCCAGAAATCCGTAGGAATGCCTGACACTTGTGCGGGCAATAAACCAACCGTATCCTTGACCACATCGGATAAGATCGTGGTTTCAATCGTCTCTGTGCTTATGCCATCCAACGGATCATCCGCAGGGGCTACTTGTTGGGGTTGTTGCAAACTATCTGATAGCCAATCAACCGCAGAAAGCGGGTCGGCAATGGCATAATGTGCAGGCAATATCAGCAGGCAGGTGAAAAATACGTTAAGTTTCATTCGGGATGACAGGCTGAATAATGTCGCTGGTTGGCGTCGAAATATCGCCTAAATAGGCGTAACCAGCTAGGGCAATCAGCCCTAAAATGACTAAAATGAACAGAAATTTTATAAGTCGCCCCATCATTTGCCCTTTACCGCATACTACAGACAAGTTGTATCTTGTCTTGCTTGTAGGGAATGTTATCACGAATATTGAAAAAGTCATCAGTTGGAGCGCGCTTTGGCGAAACTTTGCTGGTTCAGATCAGATGGCATAAGGAATTGAGTGTTTTGGGCTATAAATTAAGCAAAACGATTGTCCTGGTTGGTCTGATGGGGGCTGGTAAAACTGCCGTTGGCAAACTGGTTGCCGCAACTTTGGGCGTGCCTTTCATTGATTCTGACGAAGAAATCGAAAAAGCCGCCAATATGACCATCGCTGAGATTTTTGTCCGCGATGGCGAGCCGTTTTTCCGCCAAAAAGAAAGTCTGGTTCTAAATCGTTTGCTGGACGGTACACCGTGCATTCTATCCACGGGGGGCGGTGCCTATATGTCGGCGGATAACCGTGATTTGATCGCCAAAAAAGGTGTCGCACTTTGGTTGCGTGCCGATCTCGATTTATTGTGGGATCGGGTTAAAGCCAAAGATACGCGGCCTTTGCTACAGGTCACCAATCCCAAAGAGAAACTGGCAGAACTATATAAAACACGCACCCCGCATTACGCGCAGGCGGATTTAGCGGTCGATGCCGAACGCAACTTAAGTTTAGACGCCATGGCTAAAAAAACCGTTGAGACTTTACTCGGTTCAGCCACCAGCGGCGTCACAAAGGACACATGATGCACAAAACAGTCAAGGTTGCCTTGGGCGACAGATCCTACAACATTGAAATCGGCCCTGATTTACTGCGCCAAGCAGGCGATTACATCAAACCCTTTCTTAAACAAAACCGTGTGGCGATCATCACCGATGAAAATGTCGCCGCATTACACCTAGATACCTTAACCGACAGCCTATCCCAAAAAGGTATCGAAAGCGTTACCTTGAAATTGCCCGCAGGTGAGGCCACAAAATCATGGGAAAACTTGCAAAAAACCGTCGAATGGTTGCTGTCACAACGCATTGAACGTGACGATTTAGTCATCGCCTTTGGCGGCGGTGTTATTGGCGATCTCGCCGCGTTTTCTGCATCAATCTTGCGTCGCGGCGTGCGGTTTGTACAAATGCCAACCTCTCTTTTAGCCCAAGTTGACAGCTCGGTTGGCGGTAAAACAGGGATCAATTCGCCCCATGGCAAAAATCTTGTCGGCGCGTTCTACCAACCTGAATTGGTGCTGGCAGATACCGCCGTTCTAGGTACGCTAAAGCCACGCGACTTTCTGGCAGGCTACGGTGAAGTCATTAAATACGGCATGTTGGGCGACGCGGCCTTTTTTGAGTGGTTAGAGAAAAACGGCCCCGCACTTGCCGCAGGCGATATGGAAAAACGCATCTACGCTGTGCAACATTCCTGTCAGATGAAGGCCGATGTTGTCGCGCGTGACGAATTGGAACGCGGTGATCGGGCTTTGTTGAATTTAGGTCATACATTTGGCCACGCATTGGAATCCGCAACCCATTATTCGGACCGTTTGTTGCACGGTGAAGGCGTGGCCATTGGCTGTGCTTTGGCGTTTGAGGCCTCTATGCGATTGGGTCTGTGTTCACAAGAATCCCCCAGCCGTGTGCGGGCGCATTTGCGTGACATGGGCATGAAGGTTGATCTGTCTGACATTGAGGGCGATTTGCCTGATGTGGACGGATTATTGGCGCTGATGATGCAAGACAAGAAAGTCCAGCAGGGCAAAATTACGTTTATCCTAGCCCGCAGTATTGGCGAAACCTTTGTCGAGCGTGATGTCGATATTGCGGTCATCAAATCCGTGTTGCAAGACGCACTGGACGCTCGTTAGCCTGAACAGCTCGCCCCGCCTAAAACGCAAAACTTGGCGCAATGCGGGTGGTTCAATTTCACGTCCGCCTCGGCTTGTTCTAGTGTCTCACCCATGTCGAATTCAGCCGTATAGGGCAGGAGGGTGCAGGCCAGAACCGTCGGTTTATTCGCCCCTTTGCGTTTGACCACCATGCGCGATGAGGAACACATCACATCATTGGGCGATTTGTTCAAAATCCCCCAACAGGCCTCGGTGATTTCAGGCACATCAACGCTTTCGTCCATCTCTGGGAACAGCACGGTCATGGCAGGGTTGTTTGCATCAATATCAAAGCGGTGATCGGCGTAGAATTTAGCGTATCCTATGCGGCTATTGGCATCGCTATCGCCCCATAATGTACGCCCTGCAACCGCCATCTGAATGCCGCTATCGCGCAGCCATTGCATGCCTTGTAGGGTGACATCAAAGCTGCCTTTACCGCGCATCTGATCGTGGTTTTTGGCGATATAATGATCGACCGAAATCCGCAGGGTCAGCTTATCACCATAGTTCTTGTGCAGTTCCAAAAGCCCCGTCTGAACCGATTTGCGCATCATCGGGCGCATGGCGTTGGTCAGGATCAGCACTTTGAAATTGCGTTCCAGACAGACACGCGCAATATCGATCATCTCAGGGTTCATAAACGGCTCACCACCGGTAAAGGCAATCTCGGTGGTTTCCCAATGCCGCGCCGCGATTTGATCCAGATAATCCACCACTTCGGCGGCCGTAATATAGACCAGACGGTCATTGGTCGGCGAGCTTTCAATATAGCAATTCACACATTCGATATTGCACAAAGTGCCCGTGTTAAACCAAAGCGTGCTGGGCTTGGTTAACGGCACGACGGCACGGGCTTCGCCTTTGGCGGTAATGTCAGGATGTTGAAATTTAGCGGCGGGCAAGGCTGTATCAAGGTGCAAATTTTGGTCGTTCATCGTTAAACCTACTTATTTCAGGCTTAATTAACGGTTTTTGTGGCTTTTGGGAAGTTTTTTGACTGTTTCCCACATCTTTGTGAACACCATGTTATGTCACTGGGACGGGCGGGGTTTTGCTTGCACAGCGGCGCACCAATTGCGATAGTTCGAACAAACGAGGGCTAAGGGTGGCGATATTATGACAACCGAAATCATTCCTGTTGATGACTTTGATCTGGTGATTTTTGGCGGCACAGGGGACTTGGCCAAACGTAAGATTTTGCCCGCGCTTTATCGGCGGATGTGTGCAGGTCAAATGCCTAGAACCGCACGTATTATCGCCGCTGCACGGTCAGATTATACCAATGTGCAGTTCCGCGAATTTGTCCGAGAATCTATCGAAAGTTTCGCAAAATCAAAAGCTTGTGGAACTGACCTTATTGGCACGTTCCTAAAATGCATCTCATATGTCAAAATAGACGCGCTTGGCGACGAGGGCTGGGATGCCTTAAAAAATACCCTGCGAAAAGACGTGGTTCAGGCCTATTATTTCTCTGTTGCACCGCGCTTGTTTGGCCCCATTGCCCAGAATTTAAAGCAGCGTAAAATCGCGGGCAGGGACGCACGGATCGTGGTCGAAAAACCCTTTGGCCGTGATCTGAAGTCCGCCCAAGAATTGAACCAAGTTCTGGGCACTTGTTTTCACGAAGATCAGATTTTTCGCATTGATCATTACTTGGGCAAAGAAACCGTTCAAAATTTGATGGCTTTGCGGTTCGGAAATGCCCTGTTTGAACCGCTGTGGAATGAACAGCACGTCGATCATATTCAAATCACTGTCGCCGAAAGTCTCGGGGTTGAAGGGCGCGGGGGGTATTACGACAAATCAGGTGCGATGCGCGACATGGTGCAAAACCATATCATGCAATTACTCTGCCTGACAGCGATGGAACCGCCTTCACAATTTGACGCCGCCGACGTGCGTGATGAAAAACTAAAAGTCATCCGCGCCCTTGATCCTGTCAGTCCTGACGATATCATTCGTGGCCAATATGTTGGCGCAGAAGAATCGCAAGGGTATCTCGCGCAAAGTGGCAACTCTGACAGCAATACCGAAAGCTTTGTCGCACTCAAAGTTGGCATCTCAAACTGGCGTTGGAACGGCACGCCGTTTTATCTGCGCACGGGTAAAAAACTACGCCACCGCATGTCTGAAATTGTGATCGTGTTCAAAGACCCGCCGCATTCGATTTTCCCAGAAGCCGATGATCTTAAAGGTAATATTCTAACCATCCGTCTGCAACCCGACGAAGGGATTGAGCTGACGATGACCATCAAAGAGCCAGGCCCTGGCAAGATGCGCCTGACACAAGTCCCGCTCGATATGAGCTTCGCCGAGGCTTTGGCAGATAAGGTTGAAAATATGCCTGACGCCTATGAACGCCTGATTATGGACGTGATCCGTGGCAATCAAACCTTGTTCATGCGCGGCGATGAGGTAGAGGCCGCATGGGGCTGGGTTGATCCGATTATTGCGATGTGGGATGCTAAGCAAGACGTGAAAATTAAGCCCTATGATATTGGCGGCAGTGGTCCTGATGATGCATTGATGTTGATGCACCGCGACGGGCGTAAATGGCGGGAGATTGCACCATGAGCATTTTTATAGAGTATTCTGACCACGATCAATTGATGATGGGCATCGCCCAAGTGGTGGCCAAACAATTGGGCGATGTGGTCGCTCAAAAAGGCCGCGCAACGCTTGCTGTACCAGGGGGCACCACGCCCGCACCGTTTTTGGAACGGCTTAGTTTGATGGATTTGCAATGGGATAAAATCAGCGTTTTGGTCACAGATGAGCGCGTGCAACCCAGCGACCCGTTTCGGTCCAACTTCAAGATGGTTGAGCATTATTTACGGCAGAATGCTTCGGAAAAAGCCCAGCTTTTACCGCTGGCAGACCTGACACAAACCGCTGATGAAGCGTTAGAATCTGCCGCGCAAACCTACGCGCCATTGTTGCCGCTGGACGTTTTGGTGCTGGGCATGGGCGGCGATATGCATACGGCGTCTTTGTTCCCAGATAGCCCTGAATTAGACGCGGCATTAGCACCAGATGCGCCGTCCTTTATGGTGATGAACAGCCCTAGCCAGCCAGAGAAACGCATCACAATGACCGCGCCCGTTTTACAAAATGCGCGTTATGCACATTTGTTGATTGCGGGGGCGGATAAGCTTGCGGCTTACCGCGTGGCAGAAGCCGAAGGGTCTGTAAAAGATGCGCCCGTTAGGTGTATTTTACACAGTGATAACACAGCCTTAGTGCATTATACAGGTGCGAAAACCTAGCCGCGTCTGCGACGTCTGCGTCCACCAGATGCGCCACCGCCGCCGGTGTTGAAATTCACATCTGGTAGCGTGACAATTGTTGCCAAAATCGGAAAACCTTCAACCGCGTTGGGGATGTTAGACGCATTGACAAAATGCTCTTGGAAACGCGGCTCAATCGCGGTTTCAATCTTGTGGATCAGGCGCACGGTGTGTTCAATCTCAGCGCGGGTTTTGGTGTTGAGCAGGGCAATCCGCGCCCCCGTTCCCGCCGCATTACCCGCAGAGGTAACCTTGTCGAGCGCACAATCAGGGATCATGCCCAAAACCATTGCGTGTTTCGGGCTAATATGGGCACCAAAGGCACCTGCCAAAACGATGCGATCGACAGTGTCGACGCCAAACTTATCCATCAACAACCGCGCCCCTGAATAAAGCGCCGCCTTTGCCATTTGGATTTCGCGAATATCGCGGTTGGTCACGGTGATTTTAGGCCCGCCATCGGCGCTGCCATCCCAGACCAAATAGGAATAGGTGCGACCATCCAGAAAACAACGATCAGTCCCCGTTTGCTCGGCGCTACCAATCAAACCTGGCCCATCAACAATTCCTGCGATGCGCATCTCGGCGACCAGCTCAATAATGCCAGAGCCACAAATCCCTGTAATGCCAGACGACAGAATGCTTTGATCAAAGCCGTCTTGATCCGACCATATGTCTGATCCGATGACGCAAAAGCGCGGCTCTTTGGTGAYGGGRTCAATCTCAACATGCTCAATCGCCCCTGGGGCGGCACGTTGACCGCTGGAAATTTGCGCGCCTTCAAAGGCGGGACCTGTGGGGGATGAGCAGGCTAATACTTTGTCTTTATTGCCTAAAAKTATCTCCGCATTGGTGCCSACATCGACGATYAGCACCARATCCTSRGATTTMTCRGGCKCTTCGGACARKGCCACAGCGGCGGCGTCCGCGCCGACATGACCTGCAATACAGGGCAGAATATAGACCCGTGCGGCAGGATGAATATCCAGCCCAAGGCTTTGCGACCGCGTTGAAATCGCATCAGATGTGGCCAGCGCAAAGGGCGCTTGTCCCAGCTCGAACGGATCAATGCCAAGGAACAGATGGTGCATCACAGGATTGCACACAAACACCGCGTCAAAAATCTGATCGGGGGTMAWRYTNGCMYMKWTWSSAACTTCGGCAAAGACAGCATTGATGCCTTCGCGCACAACGCGGGTCATCTCTGCGGCACCGCCTTCATTCATCATCGAATAGGAAACGCGGC
>NVSA01000044.1 GCA_002401045.1 Paracoccaceae bacterium | reverse complement strand
CTGCCTGCTATTAGGTGCTGACTTAATTGTACGCAATGTAGCCCCGCCACAAGAATTACCGATCGGGCTGGCAACATCGCTGATTGGCGGGCCGTTTTTCTTGTTCCTCTTGTTAAGAGAACGCAAATTATGATTGAGGGGCGCGATATTACCATGCGCTTTGGTCAAGTTGAAGTGCTAAGCCATGTCGATATAGATGTGCCTTACGGTAAGGTTCTGGCACTATGTGGGCCGAACGGCGCGGGGAAATCTACCTTGCTAAGTACCCTTGCCGGTGATCTTTCAAAGATGACGGGGCAGGTGCGCTATAACGGCGTTGAGCTGGGGGATATCCCAGCGTATAAACTTGCCCAAAACCGTGCTGTCCTAGAGCAATCCCCCAGCCTGTCTGCGAATTTCACGGTGCATGAACTGGTGGCTCTTTCCATCCCGATTGAGTTGCCGCCTGCGCAGGTTGATACGTTGATTGCAACAACTCTTAGTGACCTTGGACTAAATATGTTTGCCGATAAGCTGGTCTCGCAACTCTCTGGTGGTCAACGACACCGCGCCCATCTTGCCCGTGTGTTGGCACAACTACATGCAAATAAAATGCTTTATGGATCGGGCTATCTGTTTTTGGATGAACCGACTGCCAGTTTGGATGTCCTACACCAAATCGAAGTTATGAAGGTTGCACGTAAAGCGGCCAAAGGCGGCACAGGCGTTTTGGTTGTGCTACATGATTTGAACTTGGCAGCGGCTTTTGCCGATCAAGTGATTTTGATGGCCGCAGGATCAATTGCCAGTGCGGGTACCGTGGGGGAGGTTTTTCAAAATAATACGTTGTCACAGGTCTACGGCACACCGATTATTGTGGAAAAACCCAGCAATGGCACCTTGTTTGTCCATCCTGATTTTCGGGCGGTGTAGAAGTTTTTGCTTTCTGAGTTGGTAAATACTTGATTTTTTAGAGGTGAGCCGTTTTAGTAGGCCAAAAACGGGCAGTGCAGTGAATACATCAGTTTCTCCTAAGTATAGCTTTGTGATCCCTTTTATGAACGAAAAGGACGTGTTGCCCTTGTTGGTTACACGATTGTACGGGGTGCTCGATCAGCTCGATGGGACCGCCGAGATTATCTTTGTGGACGATGGTAGCACAGATAACAGTGCAGCCATTGTGGCGGATATTATTCAGCAAAAACCCGAAATAAAAATGATCCGCCYGTCGCGTAATTTTGGCCATCAAGTCGCTGTAACTGCTGGATTAAATAAGGCTATCGGCGATGCGATTRTTATCATGGATGCTGATTTGCARGACCCGCCTGAGGTTGCTTTAGAACTGATTGAGCGCTGGAAAGAGGGCAGYGATATTGTCCATGCGCAACGCCGACAGCGCCAAGGCGAGACCTGGTTTAAAAAGAAAACTGCGGGGGTCTTTTACAGTATTTTAAAACGCCTCTCGTCGATTGATATTCCGCGTGATGTTGGCGATTTTCGCCTGATTGACGCAAAGGTTTTAGACGCTTTTCGTCAAATGCCCGAACGGGATCGGTTCTTGCGCGGGATGTTCGCTTGGGTCGGGTTTAGACAATCAATCGTGCGTTTTGACCGTGAYAAACGCCAAGCGGGGACGACTAAATACCCGCTGGCCAAGATGATGAAACTKGYGGTGGACSGGMTGATTGGCTTTTCAGACGCGCCCTTGCGCCTTGCCCTATGGATGGGGATGTTGGTGTCTGCGGGGGCGATTTTATACGGGGTATATATCTTTTTACTCGCGATTTTCACCGATCAATTGGTTGAAGGTTGGGCCTCTACGGTGGTTATTTTGTCTTTTCTAAATGGCATGAACTTGCTGATTAGTGGCTTGGTTGGGCTCTACGTGGGGCGCATTCATAATGAGGCGAAACAGCGCCCGCTTTATTTTGTGCTAGAGGAAGTTGAGGCCAAAACCCCTGCGCGTAAAAGAAAGCCTAGCAATGTCAAAAAGTGAATTTGATAGGGGGCAGATCAGATGATCCGCAGGCTTGCTATGTTTGAGATGTTCCGCTTTGCCTCTGTCGGGGTCGGGGCGGCGGTTGTGTATTTTATTGGTGCGCTTATCCTAGACCAATTGTTTGATTTCCCACCGGTGTCGGCATCCTTTTGGGCGTTTATCATCTCGGCGGGGGTATCCTTTGCAGGGCATCGTTATTTTACCTTTAGCACCAAACAAAACCTAAAAAGACAAGCGTTACGGTTTTCGTTCTCTACAATAATTGGCGTGATCTTATCGACGTTCATTCCGATTTTATTGCAAGCGCAGCCGCCAATCCTATCTTATGGCGTGGTGTTCATCGTTGTACCGTGCGTGTCTTTCACCTTGCTTAAATTTTTCGTTTTCACAAAGGCATAGGCATTATGCAAAAACAGTCACCGTTTTTTACTGCGCTTCCAATTTTGTTAATTTTTGGATTTTGCGCCTATTTGCTTGGGGATAGTCAGCTGAACCACGATACCAGTTGGTATCTGATCTCGACGGGTTGGTGGCTGGAAGGTGTGCCGATTTATGACCAAATTTTGGAACTGAACCCTCCGCTGGCTTACTATTTGACGGTGCCACCTGTCTTTGTGGCGCAGATGTTTGATCTCGACGCTGTGACCACGATGAAAGCTTATATTTTTCTGATCGCGGCGATTTCAGTGCTTTGGGGACATATTTTATTAACCCGCAACCCGTCGTTGTCCCAAAATCAAAGCAGGGTGCTGACGCTGGCTGCCTGTCTTGGTTTATTGCTTATCCCGCTGCATCACTTTGCACAGCGCGAACATTTAATGGTTTTGTTTGCTTGGCCCTATGTCGCGCTGAGTTTTACAGATCCGACTCAATCAGGCCTGTCTAAAAAACACCGTGTTGCCGTCAGTCTGTTTTCCGYTTTGGGCTTGGCWGTTAAACCTTATTTTTTGGCAATTCCGCTGTTCATCACGCTGGTGCATTGCATTCAGGCACGTTCAATACGTCCTGCTTTTACAACGCCCAATATAACGATCCTTGCGTTTTGTGTGCTCTATGTCGTGGCGTCTTATGTTTTGCACCCTGCGTATTTCAACAACATTATTCCGCAAACAGTGCTGACGTATGACGCTTATGATAAGAYATTTTTGGCGGTTTTTAAAAATGGTGCTTACTCTATTTCGTTGACTGCTTTTGCCTTTGTTGTGGCATTTATCCTGCTTAAAACGGGGCAGGTTTCTCGTACAACAGCCGTATCTGCGGCGGCTTGTGTCGGCGGGCTGTGTGCTTAYTTTATMCARTCAAAAGGCTGGGGATATCAGATGGTTCCCTTTCAGACCTTCGCTTTTATTTTTCTGGTCTGGCTGAGCGTCACGCTCTATGGGCAATATGAAAACCGTGTGGCGCAATTATATGGGCTTGTTATTGCAGCCGCGACCATCGGGTTAATTTTGGTTCCTGCGTTAAAGAACGGACCTTATGAGAACCSGCTTTATAAGCGCTTTGCACAGCAATTCACCTGCCCTGCAGGGGCGCGTAGTTACCAAGCTTTTGGATCGAATGTTTCCCTTGGCTTCCCGCTGGCGAATTTTGCACAGGCGATCCCTGCCAATCGTGCGCCTGTGCTGTGGGTATTTCCGGGGGCGGTGCATCAATTGGAAAATGCTGCGACGCAGGATGAGCGCATTGCTTTAACGGCGGTTATTGAGCGGTCACGGGAAATCGTCATTGATGATTTTATGCGTGTGCAACCACAATTGGTTATTGTTGATGCCCATGACCGTAAAATGTACTTTCAAGGCACGCCTTTTGATTATGTTGACTACTTTCGAGGCGATGCACGGTTTGAGGCCGCTTGGAAAAACTACACATTAGTAGATGAGTTTATGGGCTTTCAGACCTTTCGACGTGAAGGTTGTGAAATACCGTTAAACTGATAGTTTGATGGGCATATACGCCTAACCGCGCCAATATATGTTCTATTTTGTACATATCCATAGATGAAAACAACCTCAATCTGTTTGGACTTTAACCGCCACACGCCTAGGTTGTTCAGCGCAATTCTGAGACATATTCTAGCCCATATAGATTCGAAGCGCGTCACAATCGCTTTTAAATCCATCCCCCCAGCTGCGTATACAATAGCCCCATAGGCTAACTATTGTTCATGATTTTGACATAATTTACCAAGATGACGCATCTATTTTGTTAAAAACTCTCGATTAATTTTAACAAAATAGGCGATATGTGGCATAATTGGGGCGAGCCTATGACCTAATCATGGTGGGTTGTTGTCAACAATATGCGTTCTTATATGAAAGCTAAGACAACGAAACGCTTGGGAATGATCGGTCACATTGTGGGTTTGAATTGAAGGTCGGCAGGTCTGCACTGCCGCTTGATTTCAAAAACAGGGGTTCCTGCCTTGAGTGTATTTCAGGGCTGATGAGTGCGTGTTGTAAATGTGTAAGGAGTGTTTTTGGGGAAATAGGGTAACTGCTGCTGTATCTTTTGTTTGGCTTGAGCCAGATAAATGAAATTCAATTGGTCACATATAAACTGACCTTTGCTTGGTTGTACTCCAAGCAAAACGTTGCGGCATGCCCCTCTCTGACTACACGAGATTGAAAAGGGTATATTGTGGTAACTGATCCTAATCAGAGTTTTGTTAAAACACCGTTAATTGAAGCTGTCGGGCTTCGATCCTACGCCGCGTTTCAAAAGCGTGTCCTTGATCTGTTGATTGTGGTGMTGATTGCACTGCCTGCGGCGCTGATCGTGGCGGTGCTTGCGGTTTATATCTGGCTGACAACAAAGGCATCGCCGTTTTATTCCCAAGACCGCATTGGTCGCGGTGGTGATATCTTCCGCATGTGGAAACTGCGCAGTATGGTTGTGAATGCCGATGAAAAGCTGGAGGCTTATTTGGTGTCCAATCCTGCGGCGCGCCGTGAATGGGATTTGAACCAGAAGCTTAAAAATGATCCACGGATCACCAAAATAGGTAAGTTCATTCGCAAGACATCGCTRGATGAGGTGCCGCAATTCTGGAATGTTTTCATCGGCAATATGTCCCTTGTAGGGCCGCGCCCGATGATGCGTAACCAGCGCGATCTGTACCCTGGGCGGGCTTACTATGCGCTGTTGCCGGGTATCACGGGATTTTGGCAGACTTCTGATCGCAATGAATGCAGCTTTGCCGAGCGGGCATTTTTCGACAACCAATATTACAAAGAGCTGTCTTTTGTGACGGATGTACAGATATTGCTCAAAACCGTGCAGGTGGTTTTAAAGCCAACAGGCATTTAACGGAAAGCTTGTTTTAACTTATTTTTGATCCGCCGTGCGGTGTCGATAAACGGGAGTTTGTCTTTCCAACCGGCCGCATGGATATCTGTTCTTGACGCTCGCTGAACCACCCATTGCTGGTTGGTAAAGCAGACCGTAAATTCTGGATGGGCGCGGTGGAACCAAAAATACGCCCCGTCTACATGCATCGGCCCGCCGTCAGGATCGCCCAAGGGGCGTGCCGCCATGGCCTCAAGGTACGGAATAAGCGCTGCAATCATATCGCGTTTTAGCAACAAGGCATGGGTTAGTTTCAGCCCTGCATTTTTGGGCAAAACACTAAAGATATCATTGCGCTGGGTGATGTTTTCCGCCGCTTCATAAATGCTGCCGAAAAAGAACATATCCCAGCTACTTTGTTGAATTTGTGATATTTTTTCAGGACTACCTTCGGATAATAGGCTGGTAAAGTCGGCATCGTCTTCTAGGATCAGGACGTTATCCAATCCCTTTGCATGGGCGTCTCGCAGGATTTCCAGATGGCTCATGTAACAGCCGCGCGACCCGATGTTGGGGAAGTTTCCAGCACCGCTAGGTTTGACGGCGGCAAATAATGTCACGCGCGGGTCATCATAGCCCAGCCCAATGCGGGCAAGCTGTGCTTGCATCTCGGCACGACGGTCGGTGCGATGTTCCAGATTGATCACATAGATTGCATCAACAAGTTTTAAAAAGGGGTGGTCGGTCACGAAATGCATCCTATGCGTTGCAGTTGTGCCAGCCTATCAGGGCTATAAATCGGTGCAAATATAAAACAGCGCCATTTAGGTCTAAATTTTGCTATATTTCGCATGTTTAAGGGGACTGTTATATAGAGTGCCCTGTAGAGAGTAGAAAGTAGACGCCAAATGCCCAACAATCTAGCATATCTCATGCTGATAATTTGGCCTGTGGTCATGGTGTTTCTGTTTCGGAAACTGCCCGCTGATCGTGCGTTAATTTGGTCGCTGATTACCGCCTATCTGATCCTACCCCCGCCACCAGCCGCGTTCGATTTCCCCCTGATGCCGCCGCTAAGTAAGGATTCAATCCCGAACTTTGCCGCCTTGGTCATCTGTGTGTTCATGTATGGCAAAGGTGTCATCACATTGCCGCGCTCTATATTGGCACGGATCTGCATTGGGCTTTATGTGCTCGGGCCGATCTTTACGGTTTTTACCAACGGCGAGCCGATATTTTTTAAGAACGGCGATTTGTTACCAGGGCTAAAGTTGTCAGACGCTTTGGCGCTGTCGATTAACCAAGCCTTACTGCTGATTCCGTTCCTATTAGCCCGCGAATTGCTTGCCAAGCCAGAGGCACAACGCCAATTATTGCTGGCGCTATTCCTGTGTGGTTTGGCCTATTCATTGCCGATGTTGCTAGAAGTGCGCCTGAGCCCGCAACTAAACCTCTGGGTCTATGGATATTTCCAACATTCCTTTGAACAAGCCATCCGCGCGGGCGGATTTCGCCCCGTGGTCTTCCTAAATCACGGCCTGTGGGTGTCATTCTTTGCCATGACCGCTGTGGCGTCGGCCTTTGCGTTATGGCGCACCGATAAAACCCAGAAACGCAGCCTGTATTTTCTGGCGGGGGGCTATTTGATGGTGGTCTTGATCTTGGCTAAATCACTGGGTGCATTGTTGTTTGCACTGTTTTTGATCCCGCCAATCCTAATTCTGTCGCGGCGCTTACAAATTACGCTGGCCTTGGTGTTGACCCTGTTGGCGCTGAGCTATCCGATCTTACAAAGTGCTGATCTGTTTCCTGCTGATAGTCTTGTTGCTCAAGCCAATAAGGTGAATGATAACCGTGGCGCATCGCTGAACTTTCGGTTTTATAACGAAGATATCTTGATGGAACGCGCCCGCGAAAAGCCGCTGTTTGGTTGGGGCAGTTGGGGGCGCAACCATATCCATGACCCTGCCAATGGCACAATCTTATCGGTAACCGACGGGCGCTGGATTATTCTGATGGGGGTCTACGGCATCATCGGGTTTATCGCCGAATTCGGCCTGTTATGCCTACCGCTGATCTTACTGTGGACAACCATGCGCAAACTCCCCGCTGGTAGTTTGTCAAATTATGCCGCCCCACTTGCGCTGATCTTGGCGGTTAATGTGATCGATTTGATCCCCAATGCAACGCTGACCCCGATAACATGGATTATCAGCGGTGCCTTGCTGGGCTATGCCGAACGCCTTGAGCGCGATACGCCCAAGCGCGGCATCAAAGGCCTGCGCTGGAAGCCGCTGATGTGATGGCAGTTGATATGACAAAAATTAAAAAACGAAAAATACTGGTGATTGTTGAGGCCGCAAATCCTGAATGGGCGAGCGTGCCGCTGATCGGCTGGTCGCTGGCACGGGCGTTGCAAAACATCCATGACGCCCACATCGTGACGCAAATCCGCAATCGCGATGCATTTTTGCGTGCAGGACTGGTTGAAGGTCGTGATTTCACCGCGGTAGATTCCGAATTTCTAGCCGCGCCGATGTGGCGTTTAGGAAAATTTTTGCGTTTGGGCGAAGGCAAAGGCTGGACGATGATGCAGGCCGTCAGTGCGGTGTCATATCCTTACTTTGAGCGCTTGGTTTGGCGGCAATTTGGCGCGCGTATCAAAGCAGGTGAATTCGATGTCGTTCACCGTATTACCCCGCTTAGCCCGACTGCGAATAGTTCACTGGCTGGGCGCTGCAAACGGGCAGGGGTGCCGTTTGTGATCGGGCCGCTTAATGGCGGTGTGCCTTGGCCAAAGGGCTTTAATGCCGAACGTTTGCGCGAACGCGAATGGCTGTCGTATGTGCGCAATGCCTATAAATTATTTCCTGCCCGCCGCGCGACCTTGAAAAATGCCGCCGCGATTTTGCTGGGGTCTCGCCATACCCAAAGTGAAATGCCCGATGCGGTGCAAAATAAATGCATCTATATGCCCGAAAACGGCATTGATCCGACACGGTTTTCCAAACAAGCCAGCCATAAGGCAACCACGCTAAAAGCCTGCTTTGTGGGGCGTTTGGTTGCCTATAAAGGCGCTGATATGCTGCTGGAGGCGGCTTTGCCGCTGTTGCAATCCAAGGCGATGACTTTGGATATTGTTGGCGACGGCCCAATGCGGGATGAGCTGCAAGGTTTTGTTCAAAAACATGGACTTAATGATCAAGTTAGTTTGCATGGCTGGTTAGAACACAGCCAAGTTCAAGACGTGTTGAGCCAATGTAATCTGCTGTCTTTTCCGTCCGTGCGCGAATTTGGTGGTGGTGTGGTTCTAGAGGCCATGGCACTAGGTGTTCCTGCGTTGATCGTTGATTATGCAGGTCCGTCCGAGCTGGTTGATAACACGGTCGGCTATAAGGTGCCGCTGGGGTCGCGGGCGCAAATCGTGGCGCAGTTTCGCACCGCCTTAACCGATCTTTCCCAAGATGTTGAGGGCCTGAAAGCCAAGGGTCTAAAAGGCAGAAAACGGATTGCCAATAAATACACATGGGATGCCAAAGCGAGACAAATTTCTGCTGTTTATGATTGGGTTTTGGGGCAAGCCCCCAAGCCTGATTTCTTTGATAGCAGTGCAAAGCAGGGGGGCGATCATGTCGCATAATCCTGCTTACCGATCTGAAATCGACGGGCTACGTGCCATCGCCGTTTTGTCTGTCGTCTTGTACCATTTCGGGGTGTCAGGATTGGGCGGCGGCTTTGTYGGTGTCGATATTTTCTTTGTCATCTCTGGCTTTCTCATTGGCGGGATATTATGGTCGGAAAAACAAACCACAGGCACAATTTCCTATCTGCGGTTCTACATGCGCCGTTTGCGCCGATTAGCCCCTGCCTATGTCGCCATGGCGCTGGTCAGTTTCGGGCTGGCATTTTGGATATTTCTGCCCTTTGAGTTCCGCGAATTTGGCAAATCCTTAATTGCCGCCACGGTCTATTTGTCGAATGTTCTGTTTTATAAACAAGCAGGGTATTTTGACACAATTTCGGACGAAAAACCGCTGTTACACACATGGTCATTRTCGGTGGAAGAGCAATTTTACTTGTTCCTGCCCCTCGCATTCTTTGTACTGGGGCGGTTYGTGCGMCCYCTGACATGGGTGCTTATCGCCTGCGGRATCGCCTCCTTTGTGGCCTGCGTCTGGGTCACTAAAACCTCAAATACGGCCACGTTCTACCTATTCCCGTTTCGCGCATGGGAACTGCTGGTCGGTGTGCTACTGGCAATCTACGGYGCCACCMGACAAGARACATGGTCGCATCACGCGGTSTTTTCATGGGCTGGKTTGGCGTTGATTTGYGSCTCTGTYGTTTKKGTKCAAGGCGGYCGCGMYTTTCCAGGTRTWCAAGCSCTTGCCCCTGTYATTGGCACGGCYMTGATCTTATAYAAYGGRCGCCATTCTAACCTTGTAAATAAGGCTTTGTCGCATAAAATTCCTGTGTTCTTTGGTCTTATTTCCTATTCGTTCTATTTGTGGCACTGGCCGATTTTGGCGTTTTCAAAGTATTATTTCGGGGCTTATGAAAGCTTCGCTGTCACAGCATTTTGGTTTTGTGTCTCGATTGTGGTGGCCAGTGTATCATGGCGTTTCATTGAACGCCCGTTTCGGTCGCACAAAGCGGCATCATGGATCAAAACCTACGCCACTGCCGCATTGGCATCTGTTGTTTTGCTCGCCCTTGGCGGGGCGGCATTTATCACCAATGGCCTGCCCAACCGCTTTGATGCGCAAACCCGCATTCACATCACAGCCACTGCAGATTTCTTGCAAGACTGGTCTCGTTGTGGCGTTCAAACTGACGGCGCATTTGCAGGGCTAGAACTGTGCAAAATAGGCCCTGACCAGCCGAACCCCCGCTTATTAATCTGGGGCGATTCCCACATCAGATCCACCCACCAAGCGCTATCAAAACTGGCCGATGAAACGGGTGTTGCCGCCTATATTATATGGTCAGCAGGCTGCCCGCCATTTTTCGATGTCCAAAAACGAGAAAGCGCCAGCACTGCCCAACAAGATCAAGCCTGTCCCATAAAAAACGCGGCCTTACAGTCAAAATTAAGAGAGAATACAGGTATTGAAACCGTTCTACTGATCGGGCGCTGGACCTATTACGCCAACGGGGCAGGGGTCGGTATTGACGCCCATAACAGCATCCGTTTTTCAGGCTCCGCTCCGCAAGCAGACCAATTTGCACAAGGGATGAACGCAACCGTTAACGTGCTAGAAAGCTATGTGCCAAACATTTTCATCCTGCGCCAAGCCCCAGAAATACAAAGTTATGATGCCCGCATCGCGGCGCGCGCTCTGGCGCACGGACGTGAGCCCGTTGCCAGCAGTATTCCCCGCGCAACCGCCCGTGCCCGTATGCAATTCGTTGATCCCGTCCTAAATCAGCTTTCTCAAAGCCCAGCCGTAGAAATCTTGGATCCATGGGATATATTTTGTGATCCAGATACGTGTCATGCGACATCGGATGGATCAGGTTTATATTTTGATAACAATCACTTAACTAATTCAGGCGGTGAACGTTTGAAACCTTTGTTACGCCGTGTTTTCACCCATGAGGCTGTTCAATGACCGCTGCTATTGATCAAACATTTTTTGATAAAACATGGGATGTTGTCGTGATCGGTACAGGTATTGGCGGCGGCACAATCGGGCGTGCCTTGGCAGAACAAGGCCTGTCGGTTTTGTTTGTGGAACAAGGCAGTCAAGGCTACGCCCATGAACAAACAGCCTTAGATGCGGCGGTATTTGACCCTGTCGCCCGCCATATTCGCGGTATGTGGCCGACGCCGATACGGGCAAAGGTTAACGGGCGCACATCCGAATTTTTTGCCCCCCTAGGATCGGGTTTAGGCGGCTCGTCAGTGTTCTACGCGGCAACTTTAGAACGTCCAGAACCCCATGATCTTGACCATTCTTACGAGGTACCACACCCAACAGGCGGCTGGCCTGTGTCTTACGGTCAAATGGCACCGTATTTTGGCCGCGCTGAGCGCATGTATCATATTGGCGGCACGCATGATCCGCTGTCAGATCAGCGCAGTACCTTGGGCGCACCGCTGAATATGTCTATAGGCGACCGTGCCATGATGGAAAATTTCAGTGCTGCTGGTCTGCACCCCTATGTGGCGCATTTGGCATTGAAAAAATCCAAAGGTTGCCATGGCTGTTTTGGCTTTAAATGTGCCCATGATTGCAAAATGGATGGGCGTTCAGCGGGGGTATTGCCCGCCCTTGAAACGGGTAACGCAGAACTCTTAACAAATGCTAAAGTGACTAAAATTTCTGCCAATAGAACCGCCGTGACGCATCTGTCTCTGCAGTGGAGCGGTCAAGATAAAACCGTCCACGCCAAGCGCTATGTCCTTGCGGCAGGGGCGTTGGGATCAGCGAAGTTATTGTTGGCATCGCAACAAAAAAACTGGCCTGATGGCTGTGCAAATTCATCGGGGCTGGTCGGGCGCAATTTGATGTTTCACCTCACTGAAATGATCGCGATTTGGCCTAAACGCGGCGCGGGTTTCATGGGGGCTAGTAAGTCGATTGCCCTGCGTGATTTTTATGTGCGGGGGGGCGCGCGTTTGGGCATTGTGCAGGCTATGGGACTAGAGGCAAGCTACGGCGATATTGTACATCATTTGAACGGTATTTTTGATCGATCTATCTTTTCAAAACTATTATTTTTACGACATTTAACCCGTATTCCAGCAATGATGGCGACTTGGCTGTTTGGTGATGCAAAAATCTTTGTTGGCATATTGGAAGATCTTCCATATGCGCAAAACCGTCTGGTCTATGATGCACAAAACCCAGATCATATTTTCGTGGAATATGATATGCAGCCTGAGCTTTTAGCACGTCGAAAATCCTTTCGAAAGCTGTTGAAAAAAGGTTTTAGTAAAAACCGTACCTGGTTGCTCGGTGTGCAACCTGAACTGAATTTCGGTCATCCTAGCGGCACGGTTTGTTTCGGGATTGATCCTGCGAAAAGCGTGTTAGATACAAATTGTAAAACCCATGATTTGAGTAATCTATATGTGGTGGATGCATCTTTTATGCCTACCTCGATGGGGGTTAACCCTAGCTTGACGATTGCTGCAAATGCTTTGCGTGTTGCTGACATAATAGCGCAAGAACTTACAACCCAAAAGGATAATTAAATGACGAGTACGGTTGATA
Organism: Paracoccaceae bacterium; assembly: GCA_002401045.1. Classification (GTDB taxonomy): domain Bacteria; phylum Pseudomonadota; class Alphaproteobacteria; order Rhodobacterales; family Rhodobacteraceae; genus Amylibacter. The sequence goes on along the minus strand of NVSA01000044.1, from coordinate 948 downwards.
AAACAGGTGTTGCAGTGGTCACAGGTGCAGGATCAGGGCTGGGCCAAGCTTTGGCGATCAACCTGACATCTAAGGGATTTAAAGTTATTGGTTTTGGTCGTAATATCAGTAGTTTAAAGGATACATCTCAACAATGTGACGGGAAAAGATTTGAGACGATGGTTGTGGATGTTTCTAAGGTTAAAGAAGTTATAAAAGCCTTTGATATTATTAATAAAAAATATAATTCAATTGATATTTTGTTTAATAATGCCGCCGTCTATCCACGCCGCGATATACTGGATGAAACGGGGCAAAGCTTTATGCAGACCGTTGATATTAATCTTGGCGGAACCGTGAATGTAACCTGTGCTGCTTTGGAGCTAATGGTTCGTGTTGGGCATGGCCGGATCATCAATGTGACCAGCTTTGCCGACATGCATCCGTTGCCTGCCAGTGCCGCCTATAGTGTGTCCAAAGGGGCGCAACGAATTTTCACGAGAACCCTCATTGCCGATCTGGCAGATCGTTTTCCAAATATTGTTGTTTCGGATTGGTTGCCAGGTATGCTGAATACACAAATGGGTGTTTCAGATGGGCTTGATCCCCAAGTGGCGGCAAAATGGGGGGTGGCCTTGGCCTTAGAAGCTGACCCAAGTTATAATGGTACGATATTCGAGATGGGGCGAGAGTTATTACCGCCACGCTCAGTGAAAGGACGTATCAAAGATGCCGTGTTAATGCGTAGACGACAACAGCGATATTTGGATGCCTAGTTGCGGTTATTCCTAGATTGCAGGTAAAGTACGGGTAGTATTCTTATACATTTCCAATATCTAGGAATTAATCGCATCGGGTTGGTTAAGGCACGCCATAACCATTCCAGTGCAATCGCACGCACCCATTTTGGTGCACGGGTTTGATGCCCTGCGATAAAGTCCAGACCCGCACCGATTGAAACAAATCCAA
>NVSA01000043.1 GCA_002401045.1 Paracoccaceae bacterium | reverse complement strand
CATCAAACTTCGACCACGTATAAGACAGACATCCCCGCTAGCAAAGTCTTCGCCTGCGCGGCGGATATTCGCGCCTTGACGTAAACCTTTACGGAAATGAATAACCTCGTTTTCGACGACTATATCTTCATCCAGCACGACCGTATCCACACCTACAGGAATGGTTGCGCCCGTTAGAATACGCAATGCTTGACCCTGCTCAACTCGTCCTTCAAAAGGTGCCCCTGCAGCAGAAACACCTGCTTGGATTGGCAACACTTCAATGTCTGCTCCCGTGCAACTGGAAAAACAAAAACCATAGCCGTCTACAGCTGAATTTTCTTTCGGTGGATTTGAGCGCAATGCAACAATATCTTGTGCAAGCACACGCCCGCCAGCCTGTGCGATTTCAATCGTTTCAGTGTCAACAACGCAGTGCAGACCTTGTTGAATTTTTTGCAACGCAACATCTACAGGCGTCCAATCGACACCCGCTGGCATTGCAAAACAATCATCTTTTAAAGGAGGGATCGCCATCAAATTTGCCTTGCATTCTCAATGACAAAATCAGCAATTTTAGCAGTATCATCGAGATCAAATTGCATGGGGAATTCCGCACCCAATTGATGATCTGTTGCAACGGCTAAAATAGTTTTGTCATCAGCACTGATCAAAGGCGTTTGACTGCTTGCACGGTGGCATTCRATTTTTGGGTGATCGTCAGACTTATAGCCCTYAATCAACACAAAATCCACGCGCGACAGTTTGGGCAGTAAAATTTGCAAACTCATTTCTTCTTGGTTTTGCAGTTCATGCATAATTGCCCAGCGTTTTTTTGAACTGATCAAAACCTCTTGCGCACCGGCCTCACGGTGCTGGAAACTATCACGGCCAGGTTGGTCCAGATCAAAATTATGATGCGCATGTTTAATCGTTGASACCATAAACCCACGTATGCGCAATTCAGTAACCAGCCGTGCAACCAGCGAGGTTTTACCAGAGTTTTTCCAACCGATAATCCCGAAAACCTTCATGATCTAACTTCCTTGGAAATTTGTTCTGCCCGTACAAAGTCATCAGGCGTATTCACGTTAAAAAACGGATCAATAGAACGGCATTCAAACACCACATCGCGCACCCCGTAGCTATTGGCAAAAGCCACAACCTTACGCGTACCATTTTGCAATGCKTGTCGCAAATCAATGGCCAAAYCCACAGGCCACAAAGTGAATGTCGGATGACGCCAAACTTTTTCAGTCGCATCCACCGTTGCCGCCATCGCGATTTGGGCAGGGCTASYTTCAAGCCCTTTCTCAAGGCGTGCAACCAAATCAACGGGGAAAAATGGTGTGTCGGCAGCGATACTAACAACATGCGAGGCACCTTGTGATTCCGCCCATTCCATACCTGCTAAAACACCTGCCAAAGGCCCTGCAAAGCCTGTAAAGCCATCGGCGATCACAGCGCAATCGTCAAACATATACCCTGCTGCATCACTGTTTGTATTCACAACAAAACTACGCACTTGGGGTGCCAATCGGTCCTTAGCATGTGCCAGCAGGCTTTGACCGTGCAGGGGCATAAGGCACTTATCGACACCGCCCATACGCGTCGACCGCCCACCTGCTAAAATCACGCCAACGGTTTCAATCATCACGCATCTCCGCATTTTGCGCATCACGGATCAAACGGTTTTCACCACTTAAACATATGAACCGCTTGCCTTTCAAACGCCCAATAACAGTCAGCCCAACAGTGTTTGCCAACTCAACGCCCCAAGCCGTAAAGCCTGAGCGTGACACCAATGTCGGAATGCCCATCATTGCGGTTTTAATTATCATTTCAGACGTCAAACGCCCTGTCGTGTATAGGATTTTATCCGCAGGGCTGATGTTTTTTGCCAACATATACCCTGCAATTTTATCCACCGCATTATGACGCCCAACGTCTTCCATATAGACCAGCGGTTGATCCCCTTGGCATAGAACCGTGGCATGAACAGCGCCCGCTTCAAGATATAAACTAGGAGTGCGATTAATCTTAGCAGACAGCGTATAAAGCCAAGAGGTCTTAATCGGCGCATCGGGTAAAACAATATCGTCGAAACCGTCCATCACATCCCCAAAAACAGTTCCAACAGCACAACCCGATGTGCGGGTTTTTTTTGCCATCTTTTGTTCGAAATTTGTCGTCGTATCTGTACGCACAACAACAACACCCAGTTCAGGATCATAATCCACCCCCAAAACCGTATCTTGATCCCGAAGCATCCGTTGATTGCGCAAAAAACCAAGCGCCAAATAATCGGGGTAATCCCCAATCGTCATCGCAGTGATGATTTCCTGACCATTCAAAAAAATCGTCAAAGGACGTTCTTCGATCACACGAATGGTTTGCAAAATACCGTCCGCATCATATCCCTGARCGGCACGGGTTAAGGTGCTATCTTCCAAATCTGGCGCGACAAGCATGTCGTGGTCTTGTTGGTTAGTGGCCAATTGTTTCTCCTAATCGCGCGATTATTCAAGAGCAGGGTAGCATAACACCAGACCTTACCKACACAAAAAAGACCCGCCAAAAGCGAGCCTTTTTCAGTAATGTCAGAAAGCTTATTTCTTTAGCGCTTTCAAAATRTCTTGTAGCAAATCATTATCAGACGGACCTTTTGGCGCTTCGACTRCCGCCTCTTCTTCCGCCGCAGATGCCGCTTTCACCTTATTCACGTAACGTACCAACATGAACACAACGAATGCGATGACCAAGAAGTTGATGATTGCCATAAYAAARCGACCCCAGGCGAATGTATTTGCACCCGCTTCACGTGCCGCTTCCAGTGTTGCATATTGCGTACCATCGCCACCGATGACAAAATAATTATTAACCAAAKCSWSRYMGYYMAYAAWSWGCGCAATAATCGGATTGATTAAATCACCAACCAGCGATGACACAATCGCGGTGAATGCCGCACCAATAATGATACCCACGGCCATGTCCATTACATTGCCTTTAGCAATAAAGTCTTTAAATTCTTTTAACATTTTACGTCCCCTATTTTGACCAAGCTTCCTGCTCGTGCAACATACATGGGCATATATCTGTATTTTTTCAAGAAATTTGTGGTTTTCATTCGCATACCGCTTGAATTATGCCCCCACGCGCTAGATTATTTGGGAAACCTCAGGAGACTAATAATGACCAAGCTATCTGACTTTCCCATCACCAAAAAATGGCCAGCCCAAAATGCAGGCATCATCCAGCTCTATTCCTTGCCAACACCAAACGGCGTAAAAGCATCCATCATGCTAGAAGAATGCGGCTTAGATTATGAACCGCATTTGGTCAGTTTCGGGACAGATGACCAAATGACACCAGAGTTTATATCGCTTAACCCAAACAATAAAATTCCTGCAATGATTGATCCGAATGGCCCCGATGGCACCCCGTTTGGCATCTGGGAAAGCGGTGCTATTTTAATTTATCTAGCCGAAAAAACAGGCAAGTTTTTATCAACAGACGCCGCAACCCGCTATCAAACATTACAATGGTTGATGTTCCAAATGGGCGGCATTGGCCCGATGTTTGGCCAGCTTGGGTTTTTTCATAAATTTGCAGGTAAAGACATCGAAGACCCACGCCCCAAGGCTCGCTATGTCGCCGAAGCTATTCGTCTCTTAAAAGTCCTAGATACACAGCTTGAAGGCCAAGACTGGATCGCTGGCGATTACTCGATTGCCGATATCGCAATCGCACCTTGGCTACGGTCTCTCTACGGTTTTTACGAAGCAGGCGACTTGGTAAACTGGGACGATCTCAAAAATGTACCAGCCTACCTAGAGCGTTTTCTTGCACGCCCAGCCGTGCAAGTTGGTCTCACCAAACCGCCACGCGATTAGTGCAAATTGCGCAGTGTTTAACTGCGCAATTTACCGCCCGTTGCCTTAGCAACTTTTTCAACAATCTTATCAGCAACCGCTTCGATATCTTTATCAGTCAAGGTAGCCTTTGTCGGCTGTAGACGTACAGAAATCGCAATGGACTTTTTACCAGCCCCCATTTGCGCTTCGGCCTTTTCACCTGAAAACACATCAAAAACACTCGCTTGCGTGATCAAGGCTTTATCCGCCCCTTTGGCGGCATTGATCAACGTCAACGCTTCAACATCCGCATCGACAACAAAGGCAAAATCACGTTCAACAGATTGCAAATCAGATATTTTCAACGCAGGGCGCGTTGCAGATTTACGCTTTGGAAACGGTGGTTTCTCAACATGCACAGCAAAGGCCACGGCAGGGCCTTTAATATCCATTGCGTCCAAAACTTTAGGATGCAATTCACCAAAAGCACACATAATGTTTTTGGGTCCAAGCGATAGTTTCCCTGAACGACCAGGGTGCCACCAAGTGCTAGCACCACGTAGAACCATCAGTTTTTCAGGCGCACCAATCGCAGATAAAACCGCCTCGGCATCGGCCTTAGCATCATAAACATCAACGGGTCGACGCGCGCCATGGGCATCACGCGGCCCTGTGTGACCGACTAAAATACCAGTAGCTAAAACTTCTTGTTCATCAGGCTCGCCACCATGAAAAACAGGGCCCACTTCAAACAACGCCATATCCAAAATACCACGCGCTTGATTGCGTGCCGCCGCTTGCAAAAGTCCAGGCAAAAGCGAGGGGCGCATATGACTCATATCCGTGGAAATCGGGTTGCCGATCATCACCGCATCAGACCCGCCACCAAACAATTGTGCACTGGACTTATCAATGAATGAATAGGTCACGCACTCATTATACCCCAACGTCGCACAGGTGCGCCGCGCCATGGTTTCACGCCGTTGCATCGGTGTTAAAATCGGTTTTGGCACCCCTACGGATAGGGGTGGTAACGGCACGCCTTTAAGTTTGGTCAAGGATGCAACACGGGCAATTTCTTCGACCAAATCAGCCTCACCCAAAACATCGGGGCGCCAGCTTGGCACAAATGACTGATCACCTTGCAAATCAAAGCCCAAGGCTTTCAGCGTTGCACGCTGTTCATCGGCTGGAATATCCATGCCTACCAAAGATTTCACGCGGTCCGTATCCAAAGTATAGCTGCGCGTGGTGTCAGGAACCTTACCCGCGACGATCACTTCGGATGCTTCGCCGCCACAATGATCTAAAATCATCTGTGTCGCTAAATCCAAACCTACGGGTGTAAATGCAGGGTCAACGCCCCGCTCAAAACGGTAGCGCGCATCTGAATTGATCTTTAATTTACGCCCTGTCATCGCGATGGTAATCGGATCCCAATAGGCACTTTCAACGAAGACATTAACCGTGTCCTCCGTACAGCCCGTTGCCAAACCACCCATAACTCCCGCAATACTTTCAGCACCTTGGTCATCAGAAATAACCATCATACCCGCTTCAAGCGTGTATTCTTTATCATCAAGCGCGACCATTTTTTCGCCGCCTTTAGCGCGGTGAACCCGCAGGTTCCCCTGCACTTTATCTACATCAAAAACATGCAGCGGACGGTTGCGGTCATAGGTGAAAAAATTCGTTACATCGACAAGGAATGAAATCGGACGCAACCCAATCGCTTTTAGTGCCGCTTGCAACCAAGCAGGGCTGGCACCGTTTTTCACGCCCTTAATCACCCGCCCGTAGAACACAGGACAACCATCCAACGTGTCAGCGTCAATACTGATGCTAAGGTCAGATTTAAAGCTGGCTTTAATCGGCGCATCCAAGTCAGCGTTTTTCAACGTCCCCAAACCACGCGCGGCGAGATCACGGGCAATGCCACGCACACCCAGCGCATCAGGGCGGTTCGGCGTGATCGCAATTTCAATCATCGGATCAATTTTTTCAGGCGTATTAGCAACTAGATAATCAACGAATTTCGAGCCAACCTTTGGCGCGCCATCTAGCTCAATAATACCGTCATGCTCATCCGAGAGTTCCAGCTCTTTTTCAGATGCCATCATGCCGTAGGATTCAATACCGCGAATTTTGCCAACACCAATGGTAATATCCAGCCCTGGCACATAAACACCAGGCTTTGCGACAACCACATAGATGCCCACGCGCGCATTGGGCGCACCGCAAATAATTTGCAATTCACCGTCATCGGTATCGACCTTACAGACCTTCAACTTATCCGCATCGGGGTGCTTTTCGGCATGTTTGACATAGCCAATCGTGAAATCTGCCAAGGTATCCATCGGGTTCACCACCTCTTCGACTTCCAACCCAAGGTCAGTCAGCGCGTAGGTGATTTCATCGACAGAAGCATCTGTATCGAGGTGGCATTTGAGCCAAGAGAGTGTGAATTTCATCGAGCCGTCACAATTGTTAATTTCTTTGCAAATGATCTAGCTGATTGCCGCATGAATGAAAAGAGGCTTGCTTGAAATCCAACCTACAGAACGCACCTTTAAGAGTGTCTTGAAAAACACCTTTTAAAGTGCTATATATTTTTAACGCATTAAGGAAATGTTAGATGGTACACGCAATTTTTGCAGACATGACGTCCAGCATCACAGAACTAAAGAAAAACCCAATGGGAACCGTTGCGGCAGGCAATGGCCGTGCTGTTGCGATCTTAAACCGTAATGAACCCGCATTTTACTGCGTCCCCGCCGACGAATATCAAGCGATGGTGGAATTGCTGGAAGATATGGAACTGAATGCGATTGCCGATAGTCGCGCGAATGAGGTTGGCATTCCCGTCGACATAAATGACCTATAGGCTAGAGTTTCTACCCTCTGCGCAAAAAGAATGGCGCAAACTGGGGGCAACGGTTCAAACCCAACTGAAAAAGAAACTGGCGGAACGGCTGGAAAATCCACACGTCACTGCATCACGTTTAAGCGGCGATAAACAACGCTATAAAATCAAACTGCGCCAAGCAGGATATCGACTGGTTTACGAAGTCCGCGATACGGAAATTGTAGTGGTGGTAATTGCTGTGGGGAAACGTACGCGCGGGATAGTTTATGGAAAGGCGGCAGAGAGGTAGATATTGGTTAAATATATTTTTGACTAGGACAATGTGAATTTCATTTTACATCCTCGGTCAACCTATTGAACCGCAAATGCAGAAGTTTCACGTCGTGCGGCTCTAAATCAAGCTCATTTCTTAATTCATTTCTTAGAGTGCGAAGAAGGTTTTCTGCATCCATACTATGTACAAAGTCCTCTGCATCATTAACAGCCTTTTTGCTGCCAAAAAGGAAAATTGCTGCGACTGATGTTTCAACCCTCGTTTTTTCATCTTCGGTTAAAGGCTTCCGACTGCTTGCGAACTCAATATTACGATAGGCCTCAATCAAATGGGACACTATCCTTTCTCTTCGACGCTCTTCACGGTCTTTTCTCAAAGCAAAAGCATATGTCAACCAAGCACCAATGAAACCAGCTACAATAGCAGTTAATAAAGGGGTGACCCAGCTACTCACCGACTAATCCCCCCATGTAAATTAGGCATATCCAAGCTTGCGAAACCATAATGGCGCAACCAGCGTAGGTCGCTATCAAAGAATGCACGTAGATCAGGGATGCCGTATTTCAGCATCGCAATACGGTCGATGCCCATGCCAAAGGCAAAGCCTTGGTATTCCATCGGGTCAACGCCTGCGGCTTGCAGTACTTTCGGATGAACCATGCCTGAGCCTAGAATTTCCATCCAATCGTCGCCTTGCCCCAGTTTCAACTGGCCGTTGTCCCAAGAACAACGAATATCCACTTCCGCAGAGGGTTCGGTGAACGGGAAATGTGACGCGCGGAAACGCAGCTCAATATCATCGACTTCAAAGAACGACCTACAAAATTCTTCCAGCGTCCATTTCAGGTTCGCCATGGAAATATCTTTGTCGATGCACAGCCCTTCATATTGGTGAAACATCGGCGTATGGGTCTGGTCATAATCGGCGCGGTACACACGGCCAGGGCAAATGATGCGGCACGGTGCGCCGTGTTTTTCCATATAACGAATTTGCACGGGGGACGTATGGGTGCGCAACACGTGGGGTGGGCGATCATCATCCGCCGCGCGGTGCATGTAAAAGGTATCATGCTCTTGGCGGGCGGGATGTTCAGGCGCGATGTTGAGCGCATCAAAATTATAGTAATCATTTTCGATTTGCGGGCCTTCAGCCACCGCAAACCCAAGCGAGGCAAAGATCGACACGACCTCTTCAGTCACCTGACTGATCGGATGAATTGTCCCTGTGCGACGCGGACGCCCTGCAAGCGACACATCAATCCATTCGGCCTGCAAGCGTTCGTTCAGTGCCACATCTGCAAGGGCTGATTTTTTCGCGGCAATCGCCGAATTCACTTCGTTTTTCAGCGCATTGAGCGCAGGCCCTGCCACTTGGCGTTCTTCGGGTGTCATTTTACCCAGCTCRCGCATTTTCAGGCTAATCTCGCCCTTTTTGCCYACAGCGGCGATCCGCAARTCTTCTAGCGTTGCCTCATCCCCTGCGGCCATAATGCCGTCTAGGTATTTGCCTTTTAATGCGTCCAAACCGTCCATTGGTTTCGTCCCTTAATTTCACGTGGTTATGGATACCACAGCCCCCAGATTGCTCAACAAAAAAAGCCCCACCAATGCGGCAGGGCTTTCAAATTCTTGAGCTGTATAGCTTAAAGCGCYGCTTTTGCCTGATCGACAATCGCRTTAAACGCTRCWGGYTCATGCACAGCCAAATCRGCCAAAACTTTACGGTCAACTTCAATACCAGCCTTGCTTARRCCRTTGATGAATGTTGAATATGTCAAAGCTTCGTCRTGTGCGCGAACGCCCGCGTTGATCCGTTGGATCCAAAGTGCGCGGAAATTACGYTTACGRTTYTTRCGGTCACGTGTTGCATATTGGTTCGCTTTATCAACTGCTTGTGTWGCTGTGCGAAACGTATTGCGACGGCGGCCRTAATARCCTTTGGCGGCTTTAAGGACTTTCTTATGACGTGCGCGGGTAACTTTACCAGATGTAACTCTCATTGTTCAAATCTCCTTAGCGCGCGTACGGCATATATTTTTTAACGATCTTTTCATCCTGCTTGGACAACAATGTTGTACCACGTGCATCACGGATAAATTTTGTAGACCGCTTGATCATACCGTGGCGTTTGCCAGCTTGACCTGCTTTGACTCTACCTGAGGCAGTCATTTTGAAACGCTTTTTCGCGCCTGACTTTGTCTTCATTTTGGGCATTTCCATCTCCTTTTTGAGTTGGTAACTGCGCGACTCGGCATACCCTTACAGGCCGGACGCGCCAACAGAAGGCGTGATATAGGCCGAGTTAGCAAAAAACGCAAGCGATTGTCGTGTTTTTCAGACGGCGGACGCAAATACATTTAGCAGGCGCAAAACACTTTGCATAAAGCCATCGAAATTCAATGCATCTGGCTGTCTAATCCATGCAATAGCCAAGCATCCAATCCCCGCAAGAAACAGAGAAAAAGGCATCCAATAGGATACATCATCCGCGCGGGCTGAAAAAATACGTCCAAACGCATAAATCGGGATAAACACCCCAGCGATAAAATAAGCGTCATGCGGTTGCATAAAGTCTCCTTTTATTCAGATTCGCCCGCCAAAATTTTGGCTTCGTCCACGGGGGCAACCCGCAAAATATTCGTCGAGCCCGGTGTGTTGAAAGGAATGCCTGCAATCACAACAATATTGTCATCTTTTTCGGCAAAACCGTAATTTCTCGCCGCACGCGCCGCACTAACAACAGCCAACTTAAAACGGGCAACCTCATTCGTTACAACCGTATGCAGTCCCCACGCCAAACACAAACGCCGTGCTGTGCCGACCTTTGGTGTTAATGCTATAATCGGAACCATCGGCCGCTCACGCGATGCCAACAACGCCGTTGATCCACTTTCAGTAAAACAGCAAATCGCTTTGATATCAGTTGTTTCCGCAATTTCACGCGCCGCAACCGTAATCGCATCGGGGACACTCGTCGCCGCACGTGTACGTGAATTTTGGATGACCACACGGTAGTTCGGATCGTTTTCAACCTCTTCAGCAACACTGCTCATGATGGTAACAGCCTCTTTGGCGTATTCCCCCATCGCAGATTCAGCCGACAACATCACAGCGTCCGCACCTTCGTAAATTGCAGTCGCAACATCGGACACCTCTGCCCGTGTCGGCACAGGCGCATCGATCATGCTTTCCATCATTTGGGTCGCAACAATCACAGGCTTACCCACCGCACGACAGCCACGGATTAAACGCTTTTGAATTGGCGGCACAGCTTGCACAGGGAGTTCGACACCCAGATCGCCACGCGCGACCATAATACCATCAGACACCGCTAAAATATCATCGAAACAGTCGACTGCGGCAGGTTTCTCAATTTTTGCCATAATAGCACAACGACCCGCAACCAACTCACGTGCCTCAGCCATATCTTCAGGACGTTGTACAAATGACAACGCCAACCAATCCACGCCCAAATTGCAAACAAATTCCAAATCAGCGAGATCTTTTTTCGACAATGCCGCCAAAGGTAAAACCACATCGGGAACATTGACGCCTTTGCGATTTGAAATTTCACCACCAACCTCAACGATGCAATTGGCAAAATTCTTACCGCAATCCTTAACCCGCAATTTGATTTTACCGTCATTCACCAACAACGTTGCATCTTTTTGCAAAGCTTCAAAGATTTCGATATGTGGCAGTTGAACACGAGATGCATCACCTTCGACATCATCCAGATCAAAGCGAAAACTTGCGCCTTTTTCCAACATTTCAGGGCCGTTTTTAAAAACACCACACCGTAATTTTGGCCCCTGCAAATCGGCCAAAATACCAATAGGCCTGCCAAGGTCGCGCTCAATATCGCGAATAATCTGGTGACGCTCGCGAATTTCATCATGCGCCCCATGGCTCATGTTCAAGCGAAACACATCGGCACCCGCTTTGAACAGCGTCTCAATTGTTTCATAAGTGCTTGAAGCAGGGCCTAGCGTCGCTACAATTTTCAGGCTTCTTTTACGTCGCAATGATCTTCTCCAGATTTTTGGCTCTTAATTATTAACTGTACATATATTGCCAGCCAACAGAAAGGGCGATAACTCAGTTTTGTAACAAAACAAAGACACAAACAAAAAAATGCGCTCTTACGAACCTTTTCAAATAACGGGCCGACAACGACCATCGAATATCGTGTTTTTATGCGATCATGCGTCCAACATCATACCTGATGAAATCAACGACGGCGATCTCGGCCTGCCCCAAGCAGATATGGATCGTCATATTGCCTTTGATATTGGTATCCTTGGCTTTGCAAAAGCCCTTGCCGAAAAGTTTGACGCACCACTGATCGTTTCTAATTTCTCACGACTGGTAATTGATCCAAACCGCGCCGAAGACGATCCGACTTTAGTCATGCAACTTTATGATGGCTCGATTATCCCAGCAAACAGAGACTGCACCCCTGCCGAAAAATCCAAACGCCTTGATCTGTGTTATCGCCCCTACCACGATGCCGCGAAAACCGTAATAGATGAACGCGAAAATCCCGTTGTGATCTCTCTTCACAGCTTTACAAAACAACTCAATGGATACGCCGCGCGCCCATGGCATGTCGGTGTGCTTTATGCCCACGACAAACGGTTGGCACAGCCCTTAATGCATGAGCTGTCAAAAGACGCAAATCTTTGCGTTGCGGACAACGAACCCTATACAGGTCGGCTGATCGGGGACACGATGGACAGACATGCTYTGAGCCAAAACCGCCATCACGCCTTGATCGAGGTTCGAAACGATTTAATTGAAACCCAAACGGGGCAACACAAATGGGCGCAGGCTTTGATGTCACCGCTTACAAATGCAATTGCCCACGCGACAAAGGAATAATCCAAATGGACAAACAGACCCAACTAGAACTAGAAGCCGCCGCGTTTCGTACGCTACGCGATCATCTGGCAAAACGCACAGATGTGCAAAAYATCGACATGATGAACCTTGCAGGGTTTTGCCGCAATTGCCTAAGCCGTTGGTACCAAGAGGCCGCCAATGAACGCGGCATTGAAATGTCCAAAGACCAAGGCCGCGAAGCATTTTACGGCATGCCGTTTTCGCAATGGAAAGAAAAACACCAAACCAATGCCAGCCCTGACGCTTTTGCAAAATTCAAAGACAGCCATTCCTAAAGGCGGTCTAGATCGCCTTTTTACGGCTTTCTTCAATGTAAATTTCGCGCAGGCGTTTTGCCACCGTACCAGGTGTGCCTGTCCCAATCGCGGCACCGTCAATCTCAACAACGGGCATAACAAAGGTCGATGCAGACGTGATAAACGCCTCATCGGCCGCTTGCGCCTCAGCAATTGTAAAACTGCGTTCTTCAACCTTCATCTGTGCCTCATCAGCATAACGCAGAACAGAGGCGCGGGTGATGCCGTGCAAAATATCATTCGACAACTGACGGGTAATAATTTTGCCGTCTTTGACAATATAGGCGTTGTTTGACGTGCCTTCAGTCACCTGACCGTCCTCGACCAGCCATGCATCATCAGCCCCTGCCGCTTTCGCCATCATCTTACCCATAGACGGGTATAATAGTTGCGTGGTCTTAATATCACGACGCCCCCAGCGCAAATCATCAATTGAAATGACTTTGATCCCGTTTGCCACCGCATCCGTATCCAAAATCGCCTTTGCTTGGGTAAACATCACCAAAGTTGTTTCAACATTTTTCGGAAATGCAAAATCACGATCGGCAACACCGCGCGTGATTTGTAAATAAACACCACCTTGGTCAACACCATTACGCGACACCAATTCACGGTGGATTTCCAACAAATTATCGAAATCTTTCGGCTTAGCCATCTGCAATTCGCCCAATGAGCGCTCAAGACGTTTCAAATGCCCTGCAAACTCTAACAGCTTACCATCCAGCACAGAAGTAACTTCATAAACCGCATCCGCCATCAAAAACCCACGGTCAAAAATTGATACGGTGGCTTGTGATTCAGGTAAATACTCACCATTCACGAAAACTGTTCTTTCCATTATTCTATCCCCATAGGCTTGGCTGCGCTGGATGCACACCTTGCGCATCATATAAAAGCGGCGTTGCACGGTCTTCGCGCAAAAGCAAAGCTCCGTCAAGATCAACGACCTTTGCACCCTGCGCCACCAAAACAGCAGGTGCCATCGCCAATGACGATCCAACCATACACCCGACCATAATATCAAAGCCCTGCGCCTGCGCCGCATCGCGCAATTTCAACGCCTCGGTCAGCCCGCCCGTTTTATCTAGCTTGATATTAACCATATCATATTTGCCCTTTAGCGCCGCCAAGCTAGCCCGATCATGGCAACTCTCATCGGCGCAGACAGGCAGCACCCGTTCAAGCGTCAGCAACGCATCATCTTGCCCCGCAGGAAAAGGTTGCTCAACCATTGCCACGCCCAACTCGATCAATACGGGGGCGAGTTCTTCGTATAATTCGGGCGTCCAGCCTTCATTCGCATCCACTATAATCTGTGCGTCAGGCGCGCCCATACGCACCGCTTTGATCCGTGCAATATCTTCACTGCCACCGCCCAATTTTGTTTTCAGCAAAGGGCGAAACGCATGTTTTGCCGCCTGTTCTTGCATTTTTTCAGGTGTGTCCAATGATAGCGTATAAGCGGTTATTTCGGCTTTT
>NVSA01000042.1 GCA_002401045.1 Paracoccaceae bacterium | reverse complement strand
ATCAGGATAAAGTCGTTATACATCACATCGCGGCGCTCAATGCCGTAGCCGTCCGCCACAAAGGCGTCCTCAGAAGGGCGGTGATGTACCAATAGCGCATCGGCGTCGCCGTTTTGCGCGATCTTAATCGCTTGGCCTGTGCCGACAGATATAACGTGCACGGTGATGCCCGTGTCGGCGGTGAACTGGGGCAGTAGATAGTCGTATAGGCCAGAGTTATGCGTCGATGTGGTGGACGCAAGGGTGATGAAGGGATCGCCTGCCCACGCCATCGGGGCTAGGCATAGGCAGAGTGCCGCAATCAGGACACGCATTATAATTCTCCTGCCAGATAGGCTTGGGCACGGGGCGTTTTGGGCTGGGCAAAAAAGCTTATGGCGGGGCGATGTTCCAACAGACAGCCGTTGTCTAGGAATAAGACGGTATCGGCCAGCCGTTTGGCCTGTGCCAGATCGTGGGTGGTCATAAAGACACTGCCGCCTTGGCGGGTGAAATCTGCAATCATGGATTCGATCATTTTGGTCGATGCAGGATCAAGGTTTGAGCAGGGCTCATCTAGTAGCAGTGTTTTGGGCTGGGTAATTAACGCGCGTGCCAATGCCATGCGCTGTGCTTCGCCGCCTGACAGACTGGCGGCGGGGTGTGTGGCCAGATTATCGAGGCGAGCTGTGCGCAACATCTCTGTAGCGCGGCGCTGTATTTCGGGTTTGGGCGTTTTGCTGATTTTCAACGGGTAGATTAGGTTGTCTAAAACGGAACGGCGCATGACCACGGGGGTTTGAAAGACATAGGATCTGTCTTGCTTGCTGGTTTTGGCGGGCTGTCCTGACCAAGATAGCGTGCCTGCACTGGGGGCGATCAGCCCGTGGATCAGGGATAACAGCAGGCTTTTGCCCGCGCCGTTTGGCCCTAGGATGGCGGTGATGCCGATGCTGTCTTGCTCAAACGATATGTCTTTAAGCAAGGCGTGGTCATCCACGGTGTACTGCAGGTCTTTTAGGATTAGCTGCGGGTTCATCTTGTCACCTGATATTTGCGCCCGAAACTGCTGATCCAGTGGATGGTGGCGTTAATAATCAGTGCGATTGTGAGTAAGACCAATCCCAATGCGAGGGCGAGTTGTAAGTTGCCTTTGGAGGTCTCTAGCGCGATTGTTGTGGTCATCACACGGGTAAAGCCGTTGATGTTGCCGCCCACGACAATGACGGCACCTACTTCGGCTAAGGCGCGACCAAAACCTGCCAGTAGGGCGGTTACTACGGCAAAACGGGCATCCCATATTAGCGTGGTGAGGCGTTGTAGCGGGCTGGCATCTAGCGCACTTAGCAAATGTTGGTAGTCACGGTCTAGCGGCAAGATGGCTTCGCGGGTCAGGGCGAGGATGATGGGGAAGATCAGAACSSTTTGGGCGATGATCATGGCGCTAGGAGTGAATAATATCCCCCATGATCCCAAAGGTCCTGCGCGTGATAGTAATAGATAGACCATTAAGCCGACCACCACAGGGGGCAGTGCCATYAAGGTTGTGCTGGCGACGATCACGCCTTGGCGAAACGGGAAATTCCAAATCGCTAAGGCGGCGCCTGCGGGGATTGCGATCAGGGCGGCWATTAAGGTGGCCGTGAGGCTGACGCGCAAGGACAGGCCGATGATGGACAGCAGATCTGCATCTGCATGGATCACGAGGCTGATTGCTTGTTCAAAGAGGTTCATTTTACACCAGCGGTTTTCTTTCGGCTTGCCCTTGGGGGCAGAATGTTAAATCTAATGGTGGAACCAACACATGCCAAGCTGAAAAGAGAGATCGTTATGACWGTGACCCGCCAGCAGGTTGAAGAATGTTTGAAATCAGTGCTTTTGCCGAATGGGAAAAAYATTGTTGCGGCCGATATTGTCCGCGCGGTGACCGTCAGCGGTACCAAAGTACAATTTRTTCTGGAGGTCGCCCCAGAGGCGGCACCTCAGATGGCACCTGTGCGCGATGCGGCTGAGGCGGCTGTGCGCGGGTTGAGCGGCGTGAAAGATGTTGTGGCCTTGCTGACGGCGCATAGTGCAAAACCAGCCCCCAAAGCGGCACCGCCCAGTTTGAAAATTGGCGGTCACCCGAAACCTGTCGTGAATAAAGCGCCTATCCCAGGGGTGGATCGGATATTGGCGATTGCCAGTGGTAAGGGCGGGGTTGGTAAATCTACCGTTTCGAGCAACCTTGCCGTGGCGCTTGCCAAGCAGGGACGCAAAGTTGGGCTGTTGGATGCAGATATTCACGGCCCCAGCCAGCCGCGTATGATGGGGATCTCGAAACGCCCTGCATCGCCTGATGGTAAAACAATTATTCCGCTTCAAAACTACGGCGTGACGATGATGTCGATCGGCCTGATGATGAAAGAGGATGAGGCGGTTATCTGGCGCGGCCCTATGTTGATGGGGGCGTTGCAACAGATGTTGGGACAGGTTGAATGGGGTAAGCTGGACGTGTTGATCGTCGATTTACCCCCTGGGACGGGCGATGTGCAACTTAGTCTGTCACAAAAGGCTGAGGTAACGGGGGCGATTGTGGTTTCAACACCGCAAGATGTGGCATTGTTGGATGCGCGTAAAGCCTTGAACATGTTCGAGAAGACCAAAATTCCTGTGGTGGGCATGATTGAAAATATGTCGACGTATCACTGTCCAAAATGTGGCCATGAGGCGCATATCTTTGGTCATGGTGGTGCGCGGGCTGAGGCGGAAAAACTGGGGCTGCCGTTTCTAGGGGAAATTCCGCTGGATATTGATATACGCCTAGCGGGCGATGCGGGCACACCGATTGCGCTGGGGGACGGCGTGATTGCCCAAGCCTATGCGCAGATCGCACAGGATTTGATTAAAGAGGGCCTTGCATGAAGACGCTCGACAAAGACGAGATTGCCGCCTTGGGCATTGAAGGCGGTTGGGTTCTGGGGTTGGAAGATTTCGTCAGATACGGCGATTTGGACAGTAACAACCACGTAAACAATAAAGTGTACCACGCATGGTTTGAAAATATTCGGGTGCTTTATCTGCAAGGTTTGGGTGTCGGGCTTGTTCTTGACGGTAAGGCCGCGATTAAACCCGTGGTGCGCAGTGCCTATATGGAATTTAATGCGCAAATGATGATCGGTGAGGACTATGTATCGCTATGCCATGTCTCAAAACTGGGGCGCAGTAGCTATCAGATGGATTTTGCGGTATGGTGTGCAGGCACATTTCGGGCGACGGGTCATGTAACGATGGTGATGGTCAATGCGACGGCGACTAAGTCCTGTCCGATTCCTGATGATATGCGCGAGATTTTTGTGACCCGAGATGGTGCAAAGACGCGTTAAGATGCCAAACAGCGCTTGACTCGGTTGGTGGAGCGGGTAGAAGGCAATTTCAAGATTTTCGCAGGATGTCCTGCAGCACGGAGAAAACCCATGGCGAAGCCAGCAACAGTAAAAATCCGCCTGAACTCAACTGCAGGCACTGGTCATTTTTATGTGACCACGAAGAATGCACGTACAATGACCGAAAAGATGGTCGTTAATAAATACGACCCAGTTGTACGCAAGCATGTTGAATATAGAGAAGGTAAAATCAGATAGTCTTGATTTTACTTTTGAATAATTAAGCGACCTTTGGGTCGCTTTTTTTATGCCTAATTCTTATGTCACCAAAGCATAGAGTAATGCGATCAGTGCGAGGCCTTGTGCGATGATTGTCAGCAACATGCCGTAGTAGCGAAACCGCCAGTGGGTGCCGTGAAAGCTGAAATAAGCCGCGTGCATGAACCGCCCGACAATCAGAACCGTGGCGATGATAAGCGCATAAGACGGGGCTTGTAAGTATTCAACAAACCCCAGCAGGATCAACGCCATGGGGATTTGCTCGGCGGCATTGCCGTGACCACGGATATGTTTTGTAAAAATGCGATCATCATTATCACCCAAAACGATATGTTTGGTGCGACGCCCCACAACGACTTTAAGGGTTAACAGCAGTAACAAAGCCCCCAATATAAAGGCCGTGGTGGCTGTGACGGGTAGGGGGAATGTGTCGGGCATGTTATGTCCTTTGATACGGGGTTAACCATATCCTAGTGGAACATGCCCTCTGCGCAAATAAAAAAAGCCACAAAAAAAGCCAAGGCGGTTAAACCTTGGCTTTTAAAATCATCTTATAGGACAGTGCCTAGTTTCGGTTGCCCATGAATTGTAGCAAGAACATAAACATGTTCAAGAAATCCAAATACAGGTTCAACGCGCCCATGATGGCGGCTTTGCCCAACCATTCGGTTTGACCATTTGCGGCCATTTGAATGTAGGTGTTTTTGATTTTTTGCGTGTCATAGGCAGTAAGCCCTGCAAAAATCAGCACACCAATTGCAGAAACTGCGAATTGGATGGCTTCGGATTGCAACCAGATGTTGACCACAGAGGCGACGATCAAGCCGATCACGCCCATGATTAAGAAGCTACCCCAACCAGAGATGTCTTTCTTGGTGGTATAGCCCCATGCGGACAGGCCACCAAAGGCAATCGCGGTTACAAAGAATGTATTGGCGATAGAAATGCCTGTGTAGACGGCGAAGATCCATGAAATGGACAGACCCATCAGGGCGGCAAAGCCCATAAATACGAGACGCGCTGTGTTTTCTGACATGCGGTTGATACCTGCGCCAAACGCGAAAACAACGGCCAGTGGTGCGAACATGATAATGTAGCGCACAGGGCTGGTGAACATTGTTTCTAGAATTGCAGGGGACAATAACATGGTTTCTTGTCCAAGGCGCGCGGCGGCTAGGTCACTGCCGACAACATAGGCGATGACGCCTGTGATCAGCATTGCGACTGACATCAGGCTGTAAACGCGGTTCATATGCGCGCGTAGACCTACGTCAATTGCGGATGTGTGTGCGCTGGCACCTGCGCGGCGGACTGTCTCGTATTCAGCCATTATATATCTCTCCTCGAATTTACCAAAGCGTGTTGGCRAAATGTTACACTCTTAGGATGCATATTGGGTAAAAAGCGAAGTTTTTCAAGRGAAATACACGAAAACTTGTGCRTATTTGCGTTGAATTTAGCTGTAAAGACGCRCCGATGAGGTCAAAGCGCGGCGCGCCTTTTTATGCGGGCTGTTTGATCTGTATTTAGATCGCCCACATGTTGCGGGAAATTTCTGTGTTAACATCGCAGCGTGTCAGGCCAATGTCTTGTAGCTGTTCATTTGTGAGCGCTTTGAGTTGCTGATGTTGTTTGCGTGTTGCAAGGCGCGCTTTTAGGCGGGTTATCAGGGATGCGCGTGGGGCTGTGTTGAGCGCTGTGTATGATCTGTCGACAATATATGACATTGGAATTCCTTTCTGTTTCGTGATGGATACGGTRCGTTGTATCAAATTACTTGATAWGTATGCTGCTCAGRGWTACATTTGTAAAACGAATGATTGTTATGTAAAGCATCAAGGATTGTGATATGCCAAGAAATCTAGATATGACGGCTTTGCGCAGTTTTGTCGCGGTTGCGGAAACGGGCGGGGTGACTCGTGCCGCAGGTCAGTTGCATTTAACCCAATCGGCGGTGTCGATGCAGYTKAARCGRCTWGAGSAAAKKCTGGGSSTGGMMTTGMTGGACCGCAGTGCGCGTAAAATTGGATTAACCCGCCAAGGGGAGCTGTTGCTCAGCTATGGGCGCAGGTTGCTGGCGATGAATGATGAATGTTGGGGGCGGCTGAACGATGATGCCTTTGCAGGCGAATTGGTCTTTGGGGTGCCGCACGATATTGTCTATCCGCATATCCCGCAAATACTGCGCCAGTTTTCGGCAGAATTTCCAAAAGTGAATGTGCGGCTAGTGTCTTCYTATACRTCCTCGTTGAAAGAAGATTTTTATGCGGGCAAGGCGGATATTATTTTGACCACAGAAACAGGCGGCGGTGAAGGCGGTGAGACGTTGAAAGAATTACCCCTGATCTGGGTGGGCGCAAAGGACGGGCGGGCATGGCGCAGACGGCCCTTACGACTGGCCTCACACCGCGCTTGTGCGTTTCGCCCGATTTCGCAAGCTGCGTTGGACCGCGCGAATATTGTGTGGGAAATGGGGGTGGATACGGATAGCTCTGAAACGGTTGAGGCTAGCCTGAGTGCAGACCTGGCCGTAGAGGGACGTTTGTCAGGTGGATTGCCCGCAGCGCTAGAGGAAATCAACCACGAAGGCAGCTTGCCACCGCTGCCGACATTCAAGGTAAACATGTATGTTGCGCGTGAAACCAGCACCCCGCTGGCTACACATTTGGGCGATATGGTGCGCCGCGTTTACAGCTAAGTTTTCATTTAAGGCTGGCTATTTGCAGATAGGCGTAGTAGGGCGCGGCAAAGCCCACCACCTCTAAAGGCATAGAACCCATGGAACTAAGAAATATTGCAATTATTGCGCACGTTGACCACGGCAAAACCACACTTGTGGATGAGCTGCTAAAGCAATCCGGTATCTACCGTGACAACGAGAAGACTGTTGAACGCGCCATGGACAGTAATGACCTGGAACGCGAACGCGGCATTACGATTTTTGCCAAGCCGACGTCTGTTGTGTGGAAGGGTACACGGATCAATATCGTGGACACCCCTGGTCACGCCGACTTTGGCGGCGAAGTTGAGCGCATCTTGTCTATGGTTGACGGTGTTGTGCTGTTGGTTGATGCGGCCGAAGGGCCGATGCCACAAACCAAGTTTGTGACGTCTAAGGCGTTGGCGCTGGGACTAAAACCGATTGTCGTGGTTAATAAGGTTGATAAGCCAGACGGTGAACCTGATCAGGCGCTGGATGGTTGTTTTGATTTGTTCGCCAATTTGGACGCAACAGATGAACAGCTTGATTTCCCAAACATGTATGCCTCTGGCCGTGCTGGCTGGGCTGATATGGAATTGGACGGACCGCGTAAGAATTTGGACGCGTTGTTCGATTTGATCATTAAGCACGTTCCTGCGCCTGCTCAAATGGAACATAAGGATGAGCCGTTTTCAATGTTGGCGACAACTTTGGGCGGGGATCCGTTCTTGGGGCGTTTGCTGACCGGACGTGTGGAGACAGGWAGAGTTAAAGCTGGCGAGACAATTAAATCAATGTCACGCGATGGCACGTTGATTGAAAATTTCCGTGTTACTAAAGTATTGGCGTTCCGTGGTTTGGAACAAACGGCGATTGAATATGCTGAAGCGGGCGACATTGTGTCGATTGCGGGCATGAACAAGGCAACTGTTGCCGATACATTGGCCGATGTGTCAMTCACCGAAGCGATTGAAGCACAGCCGATTGACCCGCCAACTATTACAGTGACWTTYGGSATCAACGACAGCCCGCTTGCGGGTCGTGACGGCAAAAAAGTCCAAAGCCGCGTTATTCGGGATCGCTTGATGAAAGAAGCGGAATCGAATGTTGCGATTAAAATTAGTGATGCTCCCGGGGGCGAAGCTTTTGAAGTTGCGGGCCGTGGTGAGTTGCAAATGGGTGTTTTGATTGAAAACATGCGCCGTGAAGGCTTTGAGTTGTCAATTTCACGTCCGCAAGTGYTGTTCCGCGAAGAAGACGGYCARCGTCTTGAGCCAATCGAAGAAGTTACGATTGATGTGGATGATGAATACTCTGGCGCGGTGATTGAGAAAATCACAGGCGTTCGAAAAGGCGAGTTGGTTGAAATGAGACAATCAGGTGTGGGTAAAACACGCATCGTGGCACATGTGCCATCACGTGGCTTGATTGGCTACCACGGCGAGTTTTTGACAGACACACGCGGTACAGGCGTACTGAACCGTGTGTTCCAYGAATGGGCCCCTTACAAAGGTAAAAYCCCAGGYCGCCGCTCAGGTGTTTTGATCTCTATGGAAAACGGGTCATCSGTGCCTTATGCGATCTTTAACCTTGAAGACCGTGGTCGGTTCTTTATCGGCGCACAAGAAGAAGTCTACCGYGGKATGATCATYGGTCAGCATAACCGTGAAAACGATCTYGAAGTGAACCCGCTTAAAGGTAAGAAACTGTCYAACGTGCGTGCCTCTGGTACGGATGAGGCGGTGCGTYTGACSACACCTATCAAGATGTCACTGGAAGAAGCCATTGCCTATATTGATAACGATGAGCTGGTGGAAGTGACGCCAAACTCTATTCGTTTGCGCAAACGTTTCCTAGATCCAAATGAGCGTAAGCGTCAGGCTAAAACTGCTGGCTAGTACCGTTGGAATAAACAATTTATGAAAGCCCGCTTCTTAGATGAGAGGCGGGTTTTTTTGACTCTGGTACTTTTGAAGCATTCATAATTTTGATTTCGTTATTTAGAAGCTTAAAAAGTCAGTTGCAAAATGCGAATGCTGCCATGGCCAATATTTGCATTTTGCAAAGTGGACTTTTGACGTAAGCTAACTTTAGTGCAGGAAACTACCTTTTGGTTGTTTTTGTTACGTTACGTCATTCTAGAGGAGTTTAGTTATTTTTCTTTAAAAACAAATTGTTACGTTGTTTTCTTGCGGTTTCTTTGGTGAAAAACACGCCTCCCAGATACAACTATTCGTATAAGTTGTTATATTACTCTTGCTAGTAAAGGAGTATTGTAATGGCGCACCCTGTAGATGAGTATGTTGGAAAACGCGTAAGGCAGCGCCGTTGGATGGTGGGGCTAAGTCAGCAACAGCTTGGTGAAGCGGTTGGGATTAAGTTTCAACAAATTCAAAAATACGAAACGGGCATGAACCGGGTCAGCGCATCGCGGCTTTGGGATATTGCTGAAACCTTGGGTGTTCCCGTGACTTTCTTCTTTGATGGCTACGGTGAAGATGTCGATGAGGCTGTCGCGCAAGCTGGCAGTCAAGGTGATTTGCTAGCGGATAAAGAGGCGCTTGAATTGGTGCGYTCTTATTATGCCATCCCAGAGAACCAGCGTCGCAAGTTATTTGATCTGGCACGCGTTTTAAGTGACGTGGCCTAACAACAGCGGTTGACCCCGCACATTCTTTGTGAAGACTTCGCTCAAGTGAAATACGGGGCGAAGTTTTTTGTTATGATGACGGATAAACAGACACAGATAGATATTATTCGCGTGGCAAACATGCTGGCAGATGCCGCACGTCCCATTGCACTGACTTATTTTCGCCGTGGCGGTCAGCAGTTGGAAAACAAACTGGCGGACGGCTTTGATCCTGTGACGATTGCCGATAAGGCGATTGAGTCCAAGATGCGTGATATCTTAGCCCAAGAACGCCCCGACGATGGTATTTTGGGCGAAGAGTTTGACCCTGTGGTCGGGCGCTCTGGACTGACGTGGGTRCTTGATCCGATTGACGGGACACGCAGTTTTATTTCGGGYGCACCGACGTGGGGTGTGTTGATTGGYGTTGATGCAGGYCAAGGGCCTGTCTTAGGGATCATTGACCAACCTTTCACCCAAGAACGCTACTATGGTGGCTTTGGGCAGGCGCATTTGATGCACCACGGGGCAAAGCAGCCGCTGAAAACCCGCCCCTGTGCAAAGCTGGGCGATGCGGTGCTGTTTAGCACCATGCCCCAGATTGGCGATGTGGCTGAAACGCAGGCTTTTGATCGGGTTGCAGCGCAAGTGAAACTGACCCGTTTCGGGATTGATTGTTATGCCTATGCGCTGCTGGCGCTGGGGCAAATTGATCTGGTSATTGAGGCAGGGCTAAACGCCTATGACATTCAAGGCCCCATTGGGGTTGTTGAAGGGGCAGGCGGCCTTGTGACAGATTGGCAGGGCAAGCCTGCGCATGGSGGCGGCCARGTYATTGCCGCWGGSTGCCYAGAGGTTCATGCGCAAGCTTTGGAAATCTTAAACGGCTAAAAAGGCGTCGACCTCGGCCCATGCTTGGTCTTGGACGTGCTTTTCTTCCATGAAAATTTCATGCTGTGCGCCTGCAAGTGTCACCAGTTTGCTGTTATCCCAGCCTTCCAYAATTGTTGTGATGGAGCGGGGYGATACGATGGCTTCATTAGAGCCCAAAAGGCACAAGCAATCGGTTYTAGGGGCAGGGGTTTTGCGCAGTTTGCTACATTCGGAAAAGGCTTGTTGTAGCCATTTYACACTGGGCCCGCCGATGCCCAATTCTGGATGGGCTTCCAGCTGRGATGTCAGCCAAGCATAGACTTCAGGATCATTTGTCAGAGTGTTTCCAGCGAAAGGATTRAYCTGCACATAATTCTCTGGGCTGGTGTTGGGCGAGAATCTTTTAGACARGCCGATTTTGGGGCCTATTTTTGCGATAATTTTYGCAGGAAAACGTAAGAGAGGCTCAATATAAATTCCCCACATCGGCGCAGAAAAGATAACTTTATCAATGTCTAAGCCGTTATGTATGGCACGCAGTCCAATGCATCCGCCCATGGAATGGGCCAGCAGGATTAATGGTTTTGGCATGTTTTCAGATTTCACAACATCAAGCATTTGCGCGATGTCTAATTGGTAATCTGAAAAGTTTTTCACATGGCCAAGTTGGTGATTTTTGGCGATCCGATCTGACATGCCTTGGCCGCGCCAATCGATCACCGCAACACTCTGACCACGGTTTAAAAACTCAGCCACGGTGGGGCCGTATTTTTCAATAAACTCGGTGCGACCCGGGAATATTAAAACCGTCCCTTTGTCGCCACCACTCCACGTGGTGATACGAACGCGCACGCCGTCGCTACAGGTCCGCCAATGGGATTTGGCACCTGTAGGGGCGCGGGCAATATCGTCAAAAAACGGTGCTTGCGTCATTTAGGACAGGATTGCGGCAAGTTTCATTGCAGCACCCATGTCACCATCAATTTTTAGACCACCTGTCATAAAGGCGGTTGTTGGGTTTACATCGCCCGTTAACATACCTTGGAAAGTTTCAGCGTCAGCGGTCAATGTGCAATCGGCCTCTTCGTCGGCGGCGCGTGCGCCGTTCTCGTCGATCATGATGCAGCCTTCGCCAGTGATTTCGACTTTAACAGTGCTGCTAAATCCGTCTGACCCTATTTTTTCATTCAAGGCTTCAACGGCCTTTGTAATGATATCACTCATATCTGATCTCCTAATGTGTAAATTTTGCTCGTATTCGCAAATCATTGCGATAGTATTTATCCTAACATGATGACAATTTTACAAAACTTAAAGACCCTGTGTGCCGTGATGCTTTGTTCCGTGGCGTTAATTCTGGCATTTAGTGATAAAAGTCACACTTTTGCCCAGACAGCGGTGCTTGATGAGCTGTTTGTGGCGCTAAAAAATCCTGAAAACGCGCAGTGGCAGGCAACAGAGAAAAAAATCTGGCGTCACTGGTCGCATTCTGGGTCTGCGGCGATGGATCATTTGTTAAAACGCGGCTCTAAAGCAAAAGTTGCGGGTCAGTACCGTGAAGCGGTTGAGCATTATTCTGCCGCGATAGATCATGCGCCTGATTTTGCCGAAGGYTGGCATAAACGTGGCGTGGTTTTTTACGCTTTGAAAGAATATGGCTTGGCCTTGGCTGATCTTCAACAAGTGTTGATTTTGATCCCTCGACATTTTGGCGCGCTGACTGGTTTGGGCACTCTTCTAGAACGYCTTGATCGGCCGAAAGATGCTTTGATCGTCTACCGTCGGGCATTAGAAATTCACCCGCGAAAAGAAGGGCTTGAAGAGACTGTTAAACGTTTGCAAGCTGACGTAGAAGGTCAAAAGCTTTAAGCAGGAAAATACCATGTCATCGCGGATTTGTGCCGTTTTAGGGCCAACAAATACAGGTAAGACGCATTATGCAATTGAACGGATGCTGGCCTATCAAACGGGGGTGATCGGTCTGCCTTTGCGGCTGTTGGCACGTGAAGTTTATGACCGTGTGGTCGCCAAGCGTGGCTCTGAAGCCGTGGCATTGGTCA
Source organism: Paracoccaceae bacterium (assembly GCA_002401045.1). Lineage (GTDB taxonomy): Bacteria > Pseudomonadota > Alphaproteobacteria > Rhodobacterales > Rhodobacteraceae > Amylibacter. The sequence continues at coordinate 1,881 of NVSA01000042.1, read as the reverse complement.
CAGGGGAAGAACGCATTGTGCCGCCGCGTGCGCGCTATTGGATTTCCACGGTTGAAGCGATGCCGCGCGGTCTGGCGACTGAATTTGTCGCCATCGACGAGGTGCAACTTTGCGCCGATCCTGAACGCGGGCATGTGTTCACGGATCGTTTGATGAACATGCGCGGGTTGTCAGAGACCTTGTTTTTAGGCTCGGATACGATGTGGGGGGCTATCTCAAAGCTGGTACCTGAGGCCGAGTTTATGCGCCGTGATCGGTTTTCAGAGCTGATATATACAGGATCGCGAAAAATATCACGGATGCGGCCGCAATCGGCAATTGTCAGCTTTTCGGTCGATAGTGTCTATTCCATTGCYGAGCTGTTGCGCCGTCAAAAGGGYGGTGCGGCGGTGGTGATGGGCGCGCTTAGTCCGCGCACGCGCAATGCGCAGGTGGAAATGTACCAAAACGGCGATGTGGATTATYTGGTGGCGACCGATGCGATTGGCATGGGGTTGAATTTGAATATTGACCATGTGGCGTTTTCTGGTCTGTCCAAATTCGATGGTCGTGGCATGCGTAATTTGATGCCGCATGAATTGGCACAGATTGCAGGGCGCGCGGGGCGCTATCAAAACAAGGGTAGTTTTGGCGTGACAGGCGAGGCGCGATTGTTGCCTGATGAGGTTGTCGAGGCGATTGAAAGCCACCGTTTTGCGCCGATCAAAAAACTACAATGGCGCAATGCTGATTTGCGTTTCGGATCGGTGGGCACGCTGATGGCCAGTCTGGACCAGCGCCCGCAAAACCCTGTGTTGGTGAAAGCGCGCGACGCACGGGATTATCTGACGTTGCAAAGCCTGTCGCAAGATGCGGTGCTGATGGGGCGCACGGGCGATGCACGGGTGGTGCAAAAACTCTGGGATGTCTGCCAGTTACCTGATTTTCGGCAGGTGTCTCATGGCGAACATGTCGCCCTTTGTGGTCAAATCTTTGAATTTCTRACGGATAGCGGGCGAATMCCYGCCGATTGGTTCGCCGAGCGGGTYAAACARATGGATAAAACCCATGGGGAYATAGATAGTTTATCCAAAAGGCTGGCATATATCCGCACATGGACTTATGTAACCAACAGAAATGGCTGGTTGGATGATGTAGACACTTGGCGCGATGAAACGCGTGCGGTAGAAGATCGGTTATCGGATGCTTTGCATCTTGCTTTAACAAAGCGTTTTGTCGACCGTAGGACATCAGTTTTGCTGCGTCGATTGAAACAGAAGGAGGCCTTGGTGGCTGAAGTAAATACAAACGGTGAAGTCACCGTTGAAGGTGAATATATTGGTAAACTGAGCGGGTTCCGTTTTCAGTTGGATAAAACTGCGGATGCGGATCAGCAAAAGACATTGCGTTCTGCCGCGATTGTGGCGTTGCAACCAGAGTTTAGTTTGCGGTCTGATCGGTTTTATAACGCCCCTGACGTAGAATTTGATTTCACCGAACAAGGTGGCTTGATGTGGGGCGAACACGCGGTTGGCAAATTGGTCAAGGGCGACAGTGTTTTAGCACCGCGCATTGAGGTTTTTGTTGACGATGAAGCAGGCCCAGATGTTGCAGAAAAACTGCGCCGCCGTCTGAACCATTTCATCGCCCGTAAAATCACTGCCGCATTCGAGCCTTTGATCGCGATGCGCGATGATGAAGCCTTGCCTGGTTTGGCAAAAGGTGTGGCATTTCGTTTGGCTGAAAGCCTGGGTGTGATCCCACGCTCGGTGATCTCAAGTGATATCAAAGCCTTGGATCAAGACCAGCGTGGTACTTTGCGCAAGCATGGTATCCGTTTTGGTCAGTACACAATTTTCCACCATTTGATGCTAAAGCCTGCACCGACGCGGTTGCGTTTGG
>NVSA01000041.1 GCA_002401045.1 Paracoccaceae bacterium | reverse complement strand
GGGAAAGGACCAAAATTTGAATCTGTCAAAGTGATTGCCGCCATTGAACGACTGTCATCCTCAAATTCATCTTCCATCATATAGGTGCGGTCTACCGCGAATAAAATCTCGGCTAGAACACCAACGAAACAAGAACCGTGCTCAACAAGCGCCGCCATTGAACGCGATGTCACGTCGATACGTTTTAGAATACGTTTCCAATATTCTTTCACTTCATTCGCCAACCAATGGTCAGCATTACCCATGATCAAAGCTTCATGGCCTGCGAGTTTGATAGGATCGCCTTGCGTCTTAAAGAACAACAAGCCCGCTTCCATTTCATTCAAACGCAGATGCAAAATCGCGTCGTCCAATTCACGTGCAAGCTTCAAGAAATATGCTTGATCACCTTGCGCTTCAAACGCTGCCATATCGGCAGGAGCATCTGCTTCAGGGCCAGAAAGCATGATTGTCGCACAACGTTTTTTACGATCCAACGTCACCTTGACCAAGGAATAGGTCACAGAGCCGTCGTCTTCGATTTTTTTATCCAACGGGGTTAACGCGATGCCTTTTGCGATATCAGCTTTATGAGACGCTGCCGCAAATTCACGAGCACGTTCTTGCACAGTCGCATCAAATTTGGAATTTGGCACAACTTCGTCAACCAAGTTCCATTCCTTGGCACGCTTGCCTTTAATACCTTCTTCGATAGAGCAGAAAATATCGGCGCGATCACGGCGCACTTTGCGTTTGTCCGTCACGCGGGTCAAACCACCTGTACCGGGTAGAACCGCCAAAAGCGGCACTTCAGGCAATGATACCGAAGACGTGCTGTCATCGGTCAGCATGATGTAATTACACGCCAGCGCCAATTCATAACCGCCACCCGCACAAGCACCTTTTACAGCTGCGATGTACTGCTGACCTGAATCCACTTCAGCGGCCTCAAAGGTATTGCGCGTCTCATTGGTAAACTTACAAAAGTTTACCTTGTGACTGTGTGCAGCACCACCCAACATGCGGATATTAGCACCCGCACAGAAAATCTTATCTTTGGCGGACTGCATAACAACAGTCTTCACTTCAGGATGCTCAAAACGCATACGCTGAACAATATCTGCAAGCTCAATATCTACGCTTAGATCGTAGGAATTCAGCTTTAGCTTATAGCCCTCAAACATGCCTTCATTTTCATCCACATCCATGAATAAATTGGCAACTGCGCCATCATATTCCACCCGCCAGTGATGGTATTGTGATGGGTTTGTTTCGAAATCTATGACCTTTGTCATGTTGGACATTCCTCTCATGCGTTCATCGCAATATAGTGCCCCTTAGGGCTTTGGTAAAGTAGAATATGCAGTATTATGCCACTATTCCGCTCAAAAACTCTCTTATAGCCCCATATAGTCGATGAGGTCATCTTATTTTTATGCATTATTTTGCATAATCAGGCATTCGAATCGTTTCAACGACTGCGCGTAAAATTGAAATATTTGCCGCACTCAGTCCAAGAACTGCCAAACCACCGCGCCTTGATGCTTCTTCAATCAACCCATCCGCCATGATCAACAATCTATTGCCAGCATCATCTTGTTTCATTTTAAATTTCAATCCAGCGTTTGCCAGCTGAATGATGCCTTGAACCATGCATTTCTGGGCAGAGTTTTGCGCGGCTGCCAGCCAGATACTTTCCAGAACCTCATGGGATTCCCAAAAATACCCATCATTTAGAAATGCCAAACCAAACCGCCACGCATTTGATGATGAAAACTGATCATCATCTATGTTTGCATCAACTTTAAACCGATCAAACAAATTTTCTGCGTGTCGGGGCGAGCGCCCCGGCACATAGGCATAAGGCGGACGCCAATCAGCAAAAATTTCGCGTTCTACAAGCACGCAAGCTGACCAGAAACCTGCAGGCTATCCAGCAAACCAGAACCGCCTTGAATAGCCGTGCGTTGCATATGAAAACGTAAACCACGCAGACCGCCCAGCTCTTCGCCGCCGCCTGCCCGACCAGGTCCACCATGCACACATTGCGGCATCACAATTGAATGGCCTGTGTGGTTTTTACCGACCTCTTCGTCGACAAACAAAATACGCCCATGCCAAGCCGCAAGACTTAAAGCAATTTTCGATTGCACCCCAAGATCATTGCTAAAGACACTTAACGCCAGCGATCCTTGCGCCGCCGTTGCAAGCGATATCGCTTGATCCAGATCGTCATAGGCCAGCACAGTTACGCAAGGTCCAAAAACTTCGATCTCATGTACAATCCGTGCGTTCGCAGGATCGTTGCAAACCAGTACGCGCGGTACAACAAATCCAGATTTATCGGATACATCGCCAAGATCAGCACGTCCCGCCTCGCGGCACTCCGTCAACAATTGATCCACTTTTTCGTTCGCTTCATCGCGTTGCGCGGCGTTTATCAACGGACCAATCCGCACGCTATCATCGGCAGGATCACCTACCGACAGAGTTGCCAGTTTTGCGGATACCGCATCGGCAAACTCTTGTGCGATAGATTTAGGCACGAATACTCTGCGAATATTGGTACACAACTGTCCCGCTTTCACGGACAGCGCTTTCACGACTTCACGCACGGCCAAATCGAAAACGGTACTTCCAATGGCGACATCCGCCCCAATGATTGTGCCATTAACCGAGTCCGCTTCAATTGTAATCCGCGCCCCTGAGTTCAAAACATCTGTATGGCTACGGATCATCAACCCCGTGCTGGCTGAACCGGTGAACGCAATCGAATCCATTGGCCCTAACCCTGTCAAAAGCGCATCGCCCTGACCACAGATAAGACTTAACGCACCGATCGGCAAAACCTTGGCTGCAATAACATCGCGCACCATTTCATAAGACAACAAAGCCGTCGCGGTTGCAGGCTTCGCCACTGCAGGAACCCCTGCCAATAACGATGTGGCAACCTTTTCCCAMANMYCCCCARMTMGGGAAATTATAGGCATTGATATGCACGGCAATACCAGGGCGTGTTGTCCACAAATGCTGAGTGAAAAAGACAGGATCGCGAGCAAGCTGATCACGACCTTCTTCAACAAAATGCTGGGCATCACCTAAGCTTTTAGACAAGCGTGCATAATATTTCAGCGTCCCGATGCCACCATCAATATCAATCGATGCATCCAATTTAGTATTGCCTGAATTTTCACGCGCAATCACTTCGTAGCGGTCACGGTTTTCAATCAACACACCAGCAACAGCATTCAAGAGTACGCCGCGCTGCGCGAAACTTAAGCCACGCAAAGCATTGCCGCCTGTGGTGCGGGCAAAGTCCATTGCCCCTGCCACATCAAGACCTGTCGTATCTGCATAAGCCAATTCAGCGCCGGTTACAGGGTTGACCAATGGTCGGCCTGCACCAGAACCTGCGACCCAAGTGTTTGAGATAAAGCTTTCTAGTTTCATGCTATTTTTACGTCCTCATTTTCAATCCGCTGTAGGCGCGTTGCGAATTCGCTCACAACCGCCAGTGTTTTTTCAGGTTGATCCAGATACGGCGCATGTTTGCAATCCGCCAAAATCTCGGCCTCAAAAGGCGAATACAACCGCTGTTCTAATTCAGTAATTTGCGCAATCGTTCCGTATTGATCCTCTGCACCCTGAAGCGCCAGAACAGGAATGCGAATGTGGTCAATAACACTGCCCACATTCCACGCCGCAAAATCAGGATGCAACCACGCATCATTCCAACCCCGAAACGCATTTTCGGGATCACGGTGATATTTCGCCAAACGTTGTTCTAAATCCGTTGTCTCATAAGCAACCTTAGCCTTGGCAATTTCCGCCAGTCCCATAGGTTCTGTAAAGAAATGCGGGGCCATGACCACAACACCGCGCACGCGGTAATCGGCAACGGAACCTGCATAGATCGCCGCAATCGTCGCGCCATCTGAGTGGCCTAACAGCACACCTTTTTGAAAGCCAAAGCCATCTAGAACTTCAGGTAAAACATCCGTGGCCTCACGGGTCATATAATCCAGCGGTCGTGGTAAATCGGCACTATCAGATTGCCCATAACCCGCACGCGAATACACAAAAACACCGAAACCCGTGGCATCAGCAAGCGCTTGTGGAAAGTCGCGCCAGAGCGCAACACAGCCCAGTCCTTCGTGCAATAGCACAAAAGTAGGAGCCTGATCTGGCGATGCGCCATAACAGGCATATTCTAATGATTTACCCCCAGCAGTCAGATGTCCCGTGCCGCCGTCAGACCATTTAATATGTGCCATCTTAATCTCTCAGTTTAAAGCGTTGGATTTTTCCCGTCGCCGTTTTTGGTAAATCCGCAGGGAATTCAATCCAACGCGGATATTTCCATTTGCCGATTTTTTCTTTAACAAATTCTTTTAATTCGTCTTGCACCTGCGCTTGATCCGCACCCTGCTTTAACACAACAAAAGCTTTAGGTTTTTCCAAACCGTTTTCGTCACGTGCCGCAACGACTGCAGCTTCAAGAACATCTGGATGTGACGCCAAGGCCTGTTCTATCTCAAACGGGCTGACCCAAATACCTGAGACTTTGAACATGTCATCTGTGCGGCCACAGTAAATATAACGCCCTGTGTCGGTTAGCTCATATTTGTCGCCTGTCCGCGTCCATTCACCTTCAAAGGTTGCACGACTTTTGTCCCGCTGGTTCCAATAACCATCCGCCGCAGAGGCACCGCGTACCAGCAATTCACCAATACCACCGACAGCAACATCCGCGCCGTCTTCATCAACACAACGCAAATCATAGCCCGGCACTGCTGTACCAGATGTGCCGTAAACAATATCATTCGGCCTGTTGGATAAAAAGATATGCAACATCTCGGTTGAACCCACACCATCCATGATATCAACATCCCAATTATCCCGCCATGTTGTGCCAACATCCTCGGGCAAGGCTTCACCCGCAGAAATACAAACCCGTAAATCAGCCGCAGGTTTCGGATTGTTTTCAAGGTGCGCAATCATTGCGGCATAAAGCGTTGGAACACCGCAAAATATCGTTGGCTTCTCCGTGCCAATAATAGCCAAAACATCGACAGGTGTAGGGCGCCCACTAAACAAAATCGTAGTTGCCCCAACCGACATTGGGAATATCATCGCGTTGCCCATGCCGTAAGCAAAGAAAACCTTTGCAACAGAATAAACAACATCTTCTTCACGGATACCCAAGACTTGTGCGCCGTAAGTATCAGCCGTTGCCCGCAAAGCACTATGCACATGGCGCACGCCTTTGGGCTGACCCGTAGATCCTGATGAATAGAGCCAAAATGCAATCTCATCACCGCTGGCATCAATCGCGGGGCATGGCGTGGCATCCTGCATAAACGTATCATATGAAATCGTGCCAGCAGGGGCATCGCCACCAATCACAACAATGGTGCGTAAATACGGGTTGTCTTTGGTTGCAGGCAATACAGTTTCCAGCAACTCATGTGATACAATCAAACAGGTGGCACGGCTGTCGCGCAAAATAACATCATAGACAGATGTCGATAGCAACGTGTTCAACGGGATCGGCACAACGCCCGCTTTTAGGCCGCCCCAGAATATTTCAGGGTATTCTAATTGATCCAGAACCAGACAAGCCACGCGGTCTTCGCGTGTAATACCTGCCTGCGCAAAAGCGCCTGCAACTTGGGCTGATTTATCTGACAGTTCTTTATAGGTGATTGAACGCTTTGCACCCGCAGCTTCGCGAAAAGCGACCTTGTCGCCACGACCTTCGGTGGTGTGGCGATCCACAAACCATAGAGCTGCATTTCCAGTTTTAGTCATGATGTTCCTCCCAAAAACCCATTACTTCCCAGTGAATTCAATTGACCCATTGGGCAACAAATACAAAACATGTGCATCACCACCTGAAACGGTTGGGTGGTGATCAGAACCTGGCTTGTAAACATACCAACCTGCGCCCCTGCCATCGAACAACGGCGTGCCTTCAAGCGGCATAATTGCCCCGATTTCACCCGTGGTATGAATGTGGTGCGGACCTTTAACGTCCTTCATGCGCACGACATCAATGCTGAATTCTTTAGCGGTCGTATCTGGCTTTACAGCGCGGCCATATTTGACCCCACCTGCTTCACGCGACATCAGCCAGCCTTCGGCCTCACCTTCGATACAAAGCTGGGACAGCTGTTGAAACTCAACACTGTCTACCCCGTATTTTTTGTTTAAAAAATCCTCTAACGCGGCATCAAGCGGCTTGCCTGATAGTTGCGTTGCGATGGTCTCCATCAATTCAGTGAACTGCGTCTCAGACATAGTGGCCTCCCGATCAGAATAGTCTAGGTTGCTTTATAATGCATAAAAAATTCCAATTCGCAACAATTACATTACATTTTTTGCACTTTTTTGCATATATATGTGTTTTTTATTGCATAAAGCACCCAAAATATCGACAAAACAAAGAAAAACCCCCACAGCGCAAAGCTACGGAGGTCTAAATTTTAAGAATGGTTGCTAGATTCTATATCAACTGAGCAAGAACAAAGTGATCGATGGGAACGCAACAAGGATAACCACACGTACGATGTCTGAAGCGACAAAATACATCACAGCCTTATAGGTCTCAACAATCGGGGTTTCCTTATCCATCGAGTTAATAACGAATAAGTTCATCCCCACAGGCGGCGTAATCAGCCCGACCTCCACAACAATCAACACCAGAATACCAAACCAAATCGCAACATGTTCTTCACTAAGCCCAAAATCAAGCGATGATATTACTGGAAAGAAAATTGGGATTGTCAAAAGGATCATAGACAATGAATCCATCAAACAGCCAAAGATCAGATAGAAAACCAAAATCAGCGTCAGAACCGTCCATGCGCTGAACCCTTGGCTAACAACAAAGTTAGACAGCTCTTGTGGAACCTGCGTCAGTGCCAAGAAACCATTGTAGAACCCTGCCCCCAACACGATAAAGAAAATCATCGCAGTGGAACGCGCCGTAACCGTGAAGCTTTCAACGAGGCTTGAACGTGTAAGACCGCCATTAAGATATGCAATCAACCCCGTACCAGCCGCACCGACTGCGGCACCTTCTGTTGGTGTAAACCAACCAGCATAGATACCGCCAACGACCAATCCAAACACCAGCAACACAGGCCAAACATCTAGCACTGCACGAATACGTTCCGCATATGGAATAGGCGGACGTGTACCCGCTGAACCTGGGTTAACACGCACATAGATTGCAATTGCGAGAACATAGCCAAATGCAGCTAACAGGCCTGGAATGAAGGCTGCTAAAAACAACTTCGCAATGTTTTGCTCGGTCAAAATGGCATAAATCACCAACACCACTGAAGGCGGGATCAAGATACCAAGTGTACCACCCGCGGCAAGTGTCGCCGTGGAAAATCCACCCGCATAACCGTAGCGACGCAATTCTGGCAGAGCAACGCGCCCCATCGTAGCGGCTGTCGCAAGCGACGAGCCACAAATTGCACCAAATCCAGCACAGGCACCAATTGCAGCCATAGCAACGCCACCCTTACGATGACCAAGCCAGCTTTCAGCTGCTTTAAACAATGCATTCGACATACCGCCTAAGGTCGCAAAATGTCCCATAAGCAAGAACATCGGAACGATTGACAGCGAATAGCTAGAAAACGTCGAATAGGTTTCACCCTTCAACTTAGCCAACGGCAAATTGATATTGCCCGTAACCAAATACAAGCCGACCAAACCGATTAAAAGCATCGCAAGCCCAATTGGAACTCGGATAAAGATCAAGATTAAAAGGGCTGGGAACGATGCCAAGCCAATTTCAAGAGTACTCAATGCATCACCTCCGCATGATCATCCAAGATCACACGCCCTGTAAAAAATTCCATTGTCCGAAAAATGGCCATATAGATGCCGACAATTGCAGCGGCTACAGCGCCAACAAAACTAGCAGCATAGGCCCACCAAAGTGGCATCTCTAAAAGAAACGTTGTTTCACCGTATCTGTGTTTTGCTAAAGTCGCTTCATAGACCTGCCATGCAATAACAACCAAAACAATCGCAAAAACGATCTCAATAATCATACCAAGAAACCCATTAACTTTATCTGGGAACAGAGTAGAAAACACGTCAACACTCGCATGTGATGATGTAATTTGGCACAATGGTATAAAGGCAAAAATCGTAAATGCGATACCCGCTTCCACCAACTCAAAGTCGCCATTGATCGGACCTACGCCCATAGCAAGCGCCCATTTAGAAAACTCTGGTAAAATCGCGGCCACCGGGCCGTGAAACACACCGTTTAAAACGCGACCAACGACAGAAATACATATCAACACAATAAGGACTGTTAAAAAAACACCCCCAATTATGGCCATAGCCTTTGCAAATCTATTCATGAATACATGCATAGCTTGCCCCCCTCATCTGTTATAAAAAAAACCTTGCGCGATTTGACATCGCGCAAGGTTAAAGTTGAAGTGACTTTATTTAGCCAACAATTTATTAGCTTGATCAATCAACGCTTGGCCATCAAGGCCTTTTTTCTCCATAGCAACTAACCATTGCTCACGTACAGGTGCCGCAGCTTTTGCCCAAACAGCAGTTTGCTCTGCATCCAAAGTGATGATGTTGTTACCACGATCAACCGCAATTTTACGTGCTGGTGCATCAAAGTCTTGCATAACAGTACCCGCAAAGATTGAGAATTCCAAACCAGAATTGTCATCAAACACAGCCTTCAGATCGTCTGGCATACTGTTATACTTGTCTTTGTTCATCACCATCGCGAATGTGATTGTGTACAACATAGAACCCGTAAATTCAGTGTGATTGTCAACCAATTCAGCGATTTTAAACGCACGGGTAACTTCCCATGGAACTGTTGTTCCATCAAGAACACCCTTAGACAAAGCTTCGCTTACAGCCGAAACAGGCATCCCAACAGGGGTTGCGCCAACTTCTTTTAGCATAAGGTTAATTGGACGTGARCCGCCGCGAATTTTCATRCCATTCAAATCACTTGGTACCGTGATTGGTTTCTTAGAGTGGAATAAGCCTGGTCCGTGAACCCAACCGCCCAATACTTTGAAATCTGCAAATTCTTTTTCAGCGATACCGCCTTCAAGCATTTTCCAGAATGCGCCAGAAGCGTTACCAGCTTCAGCAACCATAAATGGCAATTCAAAGACTTCTGTTGAAGGGAAGCGACCAGGTGTGTACCCAATAACGTTCCATGTTAGATCAACAACGCCGTCGATAACTTGGTCGAACAATTCAGGTGGCTTACCGCCCAATTGCATGGACGCATAGCGTGTGATTTTCACACGACCTTCAGATGCGGCTTCGATCTTATCAGCCCATACATCAATAATTTTTGATGGAATGGTAGCTTGTGCAGGCAAGAAGCCCTGTAGGCTAAATTCAAATTCTGCAGCAGATGCAGCACTTGTTACTCCAAGAGCCATTACGGCACCACTTAGTAATCCGATTAATGTTTTTCTAGTAGTCATAGTCGTCCTCCCGTGACATTTTTTTCGCATTATAGTGCCTATTTGTGACATATAATGCATGATAACACTAGGTTTATCTGGGGATTACTATAGCTATTTTCACGTCCCTGTCCATCTTCATAYGYTTTTTACTGAAAAGTTTCATTCCATCTAACTAYCTGATAAAAAAKAATAAAATATCATTTTTTATGATRTATCAAACTACTCTAATAAAATAATAAAATGGACACTTACTATTTGTGTACTTATGAGCGAAAATTGAAACACTGAAAGGGGGCAAAAATGTCGGATATGCACTTAATGGCGGGACATCTGATTCGGAGATTGAACCAGATTTCAATGTCAATTTTTCAAGAACGTATCAAGTCTGCAGGCTATGATTTAACTTCCGTACAATACGCAACACTCGACACTTTGCGCCAACACCCAGGAATTGATCAATCCACTTTAGCAGGACTGATTGCCTATGATCGCGCAACCATTGGCGGCGTCTTGGATCGGCTGGAAAACAAGGGGCTTTTACAACGCGAACAAAGCGCCAAAGACAGACGCGCACGTGTCTTAAACCTAACCCCCAAGGGCATGGATTTATACCTTCAGCTTTTGCCAATTGTAAATAAACTACAGGGAGATATCTTGGCGGGTCTCACCCAAGAAGAGCGCCAACACTTTTTAGAGTTAGCTGTGAAAGTCGCAAAGTTTGGAAATAAATACAGCCGCGCCCCATTGGCCGAAACATCAGATTCTAACAGTTAAATTATCCGCAATAATCTTTCAATTCTGGCGGCACATCCCTGATCGACCCGCCGTTTCCCAAATTAATCGCACCACGCCAAACTTCTTTTGCACGCAACAATGCAGTGTCCCTAACCCGAACATCACAGCCTTCAAATGTTGTGACATTCACATCCCAAAGTGCGGCATCAAGATCGCGCCATTCTACATTCAAATGAACTTCGGAATGCTGAAACAATCCACGCAAAGCACGGCTAGGCAACGTCGCCCCAAGCGTAATTTCAGCATCTCGTTCTGCAGCAGAGCCATACATTTTCTGGGGCTTACCCATCCGTGCGCCTTCAAGTAACCGTACCAAAGCCCGCGCATGATAGCCAATATGTGCAATCAAATGTCGGCGATCCCAATCGCCCTGCAAACTCGGTAAGTTCAAATCATCATCAGTCAATTCGTTCAATTTACGCGCAAAATAGGCCGTTCCACGACGGGCAAGCAGTAATTCCTTTGCAGGTGCGTTAGCCGCATCATACCGTGCGCCCAAACCTTGGCGCGCATGCAACGCATCCCGCGCCGCATTTTCTGGATTTGAAAGCTCCGACATCAACCCGACACACCAGATGTTTTTACCAAGGGCAATATTTTATCCCAGTTCCACACATGCACCACAGTGTTGTAATTTATATCGTTACTCATCGAGCGCCCCTCTAGGCTAAATTGCGTCAGGTTGCATCGAAGGTGCCGCATTTTGGAATGCAGGCAACGTATCAAGTGTCGCAAAAATGCGCTCAATCGTTGGGTAACTGCGCGTATCAACCTCAAAACGTTTATTGTTCCACATTTGCGCATATAAACAAACGTCTGCCAGTGTTGGCGTATCACCGTGGCAATAAATTCCCGTCTGGTCACTATTTGCAAGCGTTGCTTCGAACGCTTCAAATGTGGTCTGCGCCCAATGGATGAACCACGCCTTTTGCGCGGCGGCATCCGCCTCAAAGTTTTCAGCAAGATAATCAAGAACACGCAGATTATTCAATGGATGGATTTCACAAGCAATCATATAACTTAGTGCACGCACCCGCGCCCGACCATCTGCATCGGCAGGTAGTAAAGGCGGCTCTGGATGCACCTCATCGAGCCATTCGATAATCGCCAATGATTGCGTCAACTGAACACCATCTTCACGCTCCRAGGTGGGCACTAATCCCGCAGGATTCCGTGCCAAGTAATCAGGCGATCGCGCCGAACCCTCACGCAAAGGATAGGCAACATAATCGAAAGGTAAGCCTTTCAGGTTCAACGCTACACGCACCCGTATCGACGTCGATGACCGAAAGTAATTATGCAAGACCAATGTCATAAACACGAGCCAATACGTGAAGTGGTACGGCTTTGATCTTGCGCGGGGATTTCACAGGTCGAACTACCGCTAAGGCAGCGATACAAGCATCGTGATCGACGCAACGCCCCCCAAGCGAACACCAGCGCCGTAATGGCGACAACACCACCCTCAGCGCCGTAAATAAGAAGTTCTGTCATATATNNGCTCCTCCCGAACAACAAATATGATTCCCACACGATAAGGTAAGCATACTTCCCTTTAACTCCACGTCAAGCGGTAAGCATGCTTCCTTTATTCTCAACCATTCATATCAAAATATTTTGCCAACCACAAATCAATCTTCTGCGCCATAATCTGTGGCCGCTCAAATGGCGCAAAATGGCCTGCTTGCGGGATCACAGATAGATCAGCAACAGACGTCACCCGCGCCATATCTTTATGCTGGGCAACAGAACTCCRCTGATCCGTTTCCCCGACAACATATAAAACCGGCACCGTCAGTTTTTCTAAAACAGGTTGGGCGTCCATGCGCCCCAAAAGCGCCTGCATCTGATTGTCATGTGACRGGGCAGACGCCCGCAGAACCATCYGCGTTAACGCCGACATAAGCCYTGTATCTTGATAACGCATTGCATCAACCATCGGCGGCAACCAGACATCWGCCAAGGCCGCCAGACCTTGATCATAGGCAAGATCAATCATCCGCTGRCGTTTTGCATCTTCACCGTCAGATTTAGGRTGCATYCCTGTATCAGCCAATACCAGCCCCGTAATGCGTTTTGGGGCTAATCTTGCCATCTCAATCGCAACCCGTCCGCCCATGGAATGGCCGACGATGATTAAATCGCCAGACACCGCCGCCAGCTGACGCTGTGCCATTTTAGTCAAACTATTGTCCGTCATTTGACCGATACAGACAGCAGGAACATCTGATTTCATCGCTTCAACCACGGGCTGCCAGACGATTTCATCTGACAAGACCCCTGGTAAGAAAACTAAGGTTGGGGAAGTCATAATTTACGCCTAGCTTAAATGTTGCGCTAAAAAAGCGGCGCTGCGATCATGGGCTTTTTCTGCCGATGCCTGATCATAAACAGCCGCGCGCCTGTCGTTGGCAAAGGCGTGACCAGCCGCATAGGTATGCACCTGCATGTCAGGCAAATAATCTTGGGCTTGTTGAAGCATCTCAGGCGGAACATGGCTATCGGACAGGCCAAAATGTCCCATCACGGGGGCTTTTAGGGGGCAATCTAAATATTGCGGCAATCGTGTGCCATAGAATGAAACTGCCGCTGAAATATCAAGTTTTTGGGCAGCTCGAATAGCAAGCCCGCCGCCCCAGCAAAATCCCATGACGGCAACTTTATCGCCCTGCTCTTTCAATGCGAGAACAGCGGCCAAAATATCAAGCAAGGTTTCATCCAGCTTGGCTGATTTCATCAACCCTGCCCCTGTCACCGCATCATCGAATGCGAGTACTGTGCCGCGCTTTTGACGGTCAAATAAAGCAGGAATAGCCACGTCATATCCGAGACTGGCGTAGCGTTCCGCGACACCTTTTAACTGGTCTGTGATACCAAAGATTTCCTGTAAAAGAACCAGCCCGCCGCGACGGTTAGACGTGGCAGGTTGCATCCAGAAATCAAGTTCGTGGCCGTCAGTTGCTTTGAGTTTTAACATTGAAAATCTCCCAAGATTACACCTGAAAGTAAATTGAAAAACAAAACTGTCAAGCAGGATAAGTTCAGTAATACCCTAGCTGTAAAATATAGTTATCTATTTGATAAATATAATTTATTCAAAAAAATACCTTGTGAGTTTTTAAAAACTCTTCTTTGACATTCCCGCCTGATCCAAACTCTGTTAACGCGGATATATGGATTATACATTTTGGGTTATCACCATTGGCAGTTTTGTTGCGGGCTTCGTTAATGCGGCGTTTGCGACGGGGGGTGTTTATGTTTTGCTGGCGGCCTCGGCCAGCGTATTTCCGATGACGATAGTTGTCCCCTTGCAATCAGTTTTTGCCTTTAGTTCTCTCATGGGGCGGGTATATTTTTTCTGGCGACATATCAACTGGCCGATGGTCAAAGCGGTGGTGCTTGGCGCTGCCATTGGCGTCACTATTGGCACCTTGGTTTTCGTTAATTTGAATGAGCGTATGATCGCAATTTGTCTGGGCGCATTGCTTTTATTCTGGGTCTGGATGCCTAAATTTAACACAAAGTTTTCAGTCAAACACCCGTTTTTTTATCTGGGTATCCTACATTCATTCCTAGCGACGATGTTTGGTGTTGGAGCCTTATTGCAA
>NVSA01000040.1 GCA_002401045.1 Paracoccaceae bacterium | reverse complement strand
CTGACGCCAATCGCTCAAATTCACCACGGGCATCTTGGCAATCTTTCACGGCTCCGCCATAAGTCAGTCATGACTTACCCGAATCCCCTTCCCCCGTCGAAATGGCCTGAACTTAAAGCAGGCTGGGTCTGGCTGTGCGGTGCGGGACCTGGTGATCCAGGACTGCTCACACTTCACGCGTTGAATGCTCTGCGCCAAGCCGATGTGATCGTCTATGATGCCTTGGTTGATGCGGGTATTTTGGAATGGGCGAATAAGGACGCACAATGCATTTACGCAGGTAAACGCGGTGGCAAACCATCGGCCAAGCAACGCGATATATCCTTGCATCTGGTTGAGCTGGCCAAAGCAGGCAAACGGGTTTTACGCCTTAAAGGCGGCGATCCTTTTGTGTTTGGCCGTGGCGGCGAAGAGGCACAAACCTTGGTGCAGCACGGCATTCCAATCCGCATTATCCCTGGGATTTCTGCAGGTATTGGTGGTTTGGCCTATGCTGGCATTCCTGTGACGCACCGCGATGTGAACCAATCTGTTACCTTTGTAACGGGGCACGATCAAAGCGGTGAGACGCCTAACTCTTTGAACTGGAAAGCAATTTCACAAGGATCACAGGTTATCGTGATCTATATGGGGATGAAACACATCGCCCCGATTGTTGAAAAACTGCTGGACGCTGGACGCCCTGCTGATGAACCCATCGCCTTTGTCACCCAAGCGACCACACCGAAACAACAAGTGCTGGAAAGCACGCTGGGCAATGCGGTCAAGGATATCGCCGCCTCTGGGCTGACGCCCCCTGCGATTATCTGTGTCGGGCGTTCTGTAAAAATGCGCCAAGTGCTAGATTGGCAATCCATGATGGCAGGTGATGCGCCGCGCAATT
Organism: Paracoccaceae bacterium; assembly: GCA_002401045.1. GTDB lineage: Bacteria > Pseudomonadota > Alphaproteobacteria > Rhodobacterales > Rhodobacteraceae > Amylibacter. The sequence continues at coordinate 13,138 of NVSA01000040.1, read as the reverse complement.
TAGACCCGCTAAACCGTGGACGCCCCGCCGAGGCCACATGAACGGTCTGATCCTGACCGCCCCTAATTCTGGCGGCGGTAAAACCACCCTGACATTGGCGATCCTACGCGCCCTGCGCGACGCGGGCATCGCCATAAGATCGGGCAAAAGCGGCCCTGATTACATCGATCCCCGATTTCATGAGGCCGCAAGTGGCGCGCCTTGCGTCAACCTTGATGCATGGTCGATGTCGCCCGACCGTCTCAAACATCTTGCCGCAGGCGATACCCCGATTTTAATCGAAGGGGCCATGGGTCTGTTTGACGGCGCACCGCCAGACGGTCGCGGTGCCACGGCAGAACTGGCACGGGTGCTAAACTTGCCCTGCATCTTAATCTGCGATGTCTCAAAACAATCGCAATCCGTCGCCGCCGTTGTTGAGGGATTTTCACGCCATGCAGACGACGTCCGCATCGTTGGTGTGATCCTAAATAAGGTCGGAAGTCCGCGCCATGAGACCATGTTGCGCCGCGCCTTAACCCCCGTTGGCCTGCCCGTCTTAGGCGCTGTTTACCGCGATGACAGATTGGAAACACCGTCTCGACATTTGGGATTAGTACAGGCGAATGAACGCGGTGACCTAGAAGAATTCTTAAATAATGCGGCTGAAATTGCGCGAAAATCGTTAGATATTGAGAAAATACTATCACTATTCGGACAATTACCCTCCGCACCGCAAAAACCCAAAAAGCTAGCGCCCCCCGCCCAAAGGATCGCCATCGCCCAAGACCAAGCCTTTGCCTTTACCTACCCACACCTGTTGCAAGACTGGCGTGATGCAGGGGCAGAGTTAAGCTTTTTCTCACCGCTAGCCGATCAAGCCCCGCAAGACTGCGACTTGGTGTTTTTAGCAGGTGGATACCCTGAATTACACGCGGGAAAACTGGCCGCTAACACGGTTTTCCTAAACGCGGCACGCAAAGCCCCCAGCGTCTACGGTGAATGCGGCGGCTATATGATGATGGGGCATGGCATGGTCGATGCCGCGGGAACACACCACGCGATGCTCGGCCTGCTTGATCTCGAAACCAGTTTCCAAAAGCGCAAATTACATCTGGGCTACCGCAACTTAGCCCCGCAAGGCGGCGCATGGGATATGCCGCTTAACGGCCATGAATTCCACTATGCCACCACCACCCGCGCCAAGGGCAAAGCATTGTTCAAAGCCACCGACGCCGAAGGCACCACTTTGCCTGATATGGGGCTGATAAACGGGGCTCATTGGGGTAGCTTTGCACATGTTGTTGACCGTACCTAAAAACAGGCTTAGAGCGGATACATGACAGATATTACACGCCTCGATACCCGCACAAAACGCAACATTACCATCCTCGTGATTGCCCAAGCGGTCTTGGGGGCTCAAATGCCGATGCTGTTCGTATTAGCAGGGCTTGCGGGGCAATCTTTGGCCTCAAACCCATGCTGGGCGACCTTGCCGATCTCTTTGATTGTGTTCGGGTCGATGACCACCGCGCCTTGGCTCAGCCAATTGATGCAGAACTACGGGCGTAAAGCAGGGTTTTTTGTCGGTATCACCGGCGGTATTTTAGGCGGGGTCATCAGTGCCTACGGGCTCTACACCGCTTCATTCCCGATATTTTTGTTGGGCAGTTATTTTTCTGGTGTCTATATGTCGGCGCATGGTTTCTACCGCTTTGCCGCCGCAGACAGCACCCCTGACGACTTTCGCCCCAAGGCAATTTCATACGTCATGGCAGGCGGATTGGCGTCAGCTATTATCGGGCCGCAACTGTCAAAAGTCGTATCCGACGCCTTTGTCATTCCGTTTATGGGTGCCTATGTCGCCGTGGTTTTAATCAATGTATTTGGCGCAGGTCTGTTTCTATTCCTAGACATCCCGAAACCGCCAAAACCAGCCGTAGGCGAAACTTCAGGACGCAGTCGTCTAGAATTGCTGAAAACCCCAAGAATTGCCGTGGCAATCATATGCGCCATGGTATCCTATGCATTGATGAACCTTGTGATGACCTCAACCCCGCTGGCCGTTGTGGGCTGTGGCTACACCCAAGATCTCGCGGCTGATATCGTCATGGGGCATGTCATCGGTATGTTCTTACCCAGCTTCTTTACAGGTCATTTGATTGCCCGCTTTGGCGCGTCAAAAATTGTCGGCCTCGGTCTGGCTATTCTCGCCTTTGCTGGCATCGTTAATCTGGCAGGCGTTGAATTGACAAACTTCTTTGTCGGCCTGATCTTACTAGGTGTCGGCTGGAACTTCGGCTTTATCGGTGCCACCGCCATGTTGACAAACGCCCATACCCCGCAAGAACGCGGTAAAGTCCAAGGCATGAACGACTTCTTGGTCTACGGCATGGTCACATTGGGATCACTGGCATCTGGGTCGTTGATGAACTGTTCAGGCGGTACCGCTGTTGAGGGCTGGATTGCCGTCAACATCGCAATGATCCCATTCTTGATCCTTGCAGGCGGGTCTTTAGTCTGGCTAATGATGCACAACAAAAAAGCCTAATAGCTGTCCGTCAGGGACTGCCACAATAAACGAATTTTGTTGCGAAACTCTGGCGGACGTAAATTGCCCTGCGCCACCAAATGCGGCGATGCAATCGCCGCTTTCAACACAGGTTTCGCCAACCACGCCGCGCGCAAAGCCGCACGAGCTGATTTAGGTGTCTGGCTCAATCCCCCTCGCGCACCGCGCAGAGCATCTAGGCCTTGTTGCGCCAAGCACTGCACACCGTCAACAGACCCATCCACCAGTGGATATTTCTGCGCATTTTCCAAGGCAGGAACCGCCGTCAACAACGATGCAATCCCAGCCCCGAGCCCATATTGTTGCAACGCTTCACTATCAGTCCCACCTGTTGCCAGCACGGCCAGACGCATCAAGTTCCCTGTAGTATCTTGCAAATAACGCTCTAAATTGACCGCACTGGCATGGGGTTCTTTGTAGACATCCCAACGCCGCGCCGCGATCAGGCCGTCGAACAGTTCTTTGGGGAGCTGATGGGTTTTAATCATCTCGGCAAGCGGCGTGACAACCTCATGTTTGCGCGGCTCATCGCCTGCATAAATCTCATCGAGAATATCCAGCCACCACTGTAAACGCATTTCTGCAATCATTGGCTCGGATGTCACCCAAGGGGCGCGGACCACTTCAAGATTGAACGCATAGAGCACGAAAAGCGCCCCGCGATGTTCGGGGGGCGCGGTCATAGCGGTCAAGTACCGATCAGGGTCGCCACGTTGGACCAGCCCTGCACAGTTTTCAATGTCTTGCGACATTATAATCCTTTCAAATATTCGGCCACATATAGCGCCGTTATATCTTCGTCGGTAACAGCCAAATGCGATACATTTGGCAAAATCTCATAGCGGCCTTTTTGCGTCACACCTTGCATAAGCGGCGCATATTGATCCGCGACAAAGGCCTCATCTTGTTGCCCCACCACCAATATGAATTTCGGCAGTTTGGCAATATCTGAAAGGTAGTCATTGCGCGGCGCATAGGATGTATTCATCGCAAAGGAATAATAATCCCGCATCAACCGTCCCGTTGGGCTTTGCTTAACCTTTTCTGGGACATTGAACTGGATAGCTGTCAGCCCGTTAAACACCTTAATCTGAGCCATATTCAACATCACTAGGCCAATCAGGCGGCGCAATGGAACATGCGCCCAACCGCCCGAATTAGGCCGCAGCGTTGGGGCATTATATTTTAGGAACGGTGCCAGTAAAACCGCGCCGTCCAAATCTGCACCATGTGCGCCCCCTGCATAGCGAATGGCCAAACCACCCCCCGATGAATGGCCGCCAATGACCACTTTTTGCCCAGGCTTTTTATGCTGCGCAATCAAATCGGCCAAGTCATCTTCAAATTGACCAATATAGGCAACATCCAAGCCATGCTTGATATTCAGCCCATGTCCGCGCAGATCAGGCAACAAAACATCTGCCGCCCCAGATTGCGCCAGCTTTTGTGCAAAACCAGCATAGGGCGCACCATGCGCACTCGACCCATGCACGAATACTAACAAAGGGGCATCCTCGACCCCAGATGGAAATATGCGGTAGGCCAATTCGGCCCCGTCACGGGCGGTATAGATCGACGCTTCAGGCGCTTTGATCGGGTTTCTTTTACGGTCGGGGAATTTCAAACCCTCGGCGGTAAACTTATGGTTTGGGGCTTGCGATGCAATCAAACCAAGCGCAATTGCCAGATAGATACAGGCTGAGATTGCCGCAAATTTTGCAATGGCTAGTAGAATGGTCATATTCCTTAATCCTTCTTCAATTCAAATATATCATGCACGGTGACGCCCAATTCGCGGGCAAGCTTTAACGCCAGAACAGTGCTGGGGATAAAGACGCTGTTTTCAATGGTATTAATCGTTTTACGCGACACGCCAGCGGCGGTTGCCAAATCGCCTTGGGTCATCGTGCGTTTTTTTCTTAACTCTTTGATATGGTTTAAAAGTTCCATCATTACCCCCGCATGTCCAGCCAGCAATAATACAACAACGGCACCCCACCTGTCAGCGTTCCCATCACCGCAAAGGCTTGTTTAGGGTCGACATAACCACGGGCTAAAAGCAGGCCGAAAACAGGGTATAGTGCCACTGCAAACCAATAGCCAAAGCGCAGGGCTTTGTTCCATTCCATCTTGGATAACTCGTCAAAAACCGCCCCTGAAATGGGTTTTCCGCTTAACGCACCGACACCAAAAAGGATCGCGGCACCTGATATCCCGACAATGGCAGGCAGAAGCGGCGGTAAGTTTACGCTCATACCTTGGGTGATAAAAATTGCCGCATAACTGACCAGCACCAAACCGATTATGGCGAAAACCAAACGGCGCAGAATTTGGAATTGTGTGACTGTCATGGCGACTCCTTAAATGTAACTTACAGGTTACATTTAAGGCAGGCTATATGTAACGTCAAGGTTACATCTTAGGCTTTTTCGCTATCACGGATTAATTTCCAGTTAATCGCATCGAGCAAGGCCTCAAAAGACGCATCAACAATATTCGCTGACACCCCCACCGTTGACCAACGTTTGCCATTACCGTCTTCACTATCAATAATCACCCGCGTTACCGCCTCGGTGCCGCTTCCCGTGATACGCACCTTAAAATCGACCAAATGCATGTCGTCGATTACGGCCTGATAAGGCCCTAAATCTTTTGCCAACGCCAGCGCCAGCGCGTTCACAGGGCCGCTATCCGCACCATTCTCATCCATGCTTTGCGACACAGACATGACCTTACGATCCCCGATTTTCACAACCACAACGGCCTCTGAAATCGACACCATTTTGTTGTATTTGTTTTTGCGCCGCTCCACCGTCACACGGTAGCGTTTRACCTCAAAAAACTGTGGTAATRCGTCCAAAACATCCCGCGCCAGCARCTCAAAAGACGCCTGCGCGCTGTCATAAGCATAGCCGCGATCTTCGCGCAGTTTCACATGGTCAAGGATCAATGCCAAACGCGGATCCCCCTTGGTCACRTCTAAGCCTGCCTCGGCTAAACGGCGGCGTAAATTTGATTGCCCCGCCTGATTAGACATCGGTATAACCCGTTGATTGCCAACRATTTCAGGCTCTATATGCTCATAAGTCKTCGGGTCTTTCAGGATCGCGCTCGCATGCAGTCCCGCCTTATGGGCAAAGGCAGATGCACCGACAAAGGCGGCTTGTTTGCGCGGTACAAAGTTCAAGATATCGTCCAGCATACGGCTGATCGTCGTCAGGCTATGCAACCCCTCCATCGTGATGCCCGTGGTGTAAGCGCTGGCGTAGGGTTCTTTGAGCAAAAGCGTCKGAATAATCGTGATTAAATTGGCATTACCGCACCGCTCGCCCAGACCGTTCAGCGTGCCTTGAATTTGCCGCGCGCCCGCATCGACCGCCGCCAATGAATTAGCCGCCGCATGTTCGGTGTCATTATGGGTGTGAATGCCGATGTGATCGCCCGGAATGCCCGCCGCGATCACCACTTTGGTAATTTCATAGACTTCACGGGGCAATGATCCGCCATTTGTGTCGCACAGAACCACCCAACGCGCCCCCGCATCATAAGCGGCTTTGGCGGCTTTTAGGGCATATTCTGGGTTGGCCTTATAGCCATCAAAAAAATGTTCGCAGTCGAACAAAGCTTCGCGGTCTTGGGCTACGATATGGGCAATACTTTCGCGGATATTGTCGATATTCTCGTCTAAAGTGATCCCCAATGCTTTGGTCACATGAAAATCATGGGTCTTGCCGACCAGACACACCGCAGGCGTGTTGGCGTTTAGAACCCCTGCTAAAACATCATCATTTTGCGCCGAACGCCCTGCCCGTTTGGTCATGCCAAAGGCGGTAAAAGTCGCGCGTAATTTCGGGGCGGCATCAAAAAAGTCACTGTCCGTCGGGTTCGCCCCGGGCCAGCCACCTTCAACATAATCAAGGCCGAGATCATCGAGTGCTGCCGCAATGCGCAGCTTATCCTCAACGGTAAAATCCACCCCTTGGGTTTGCTGGCCATCACGCAGGGTTGTGTCAAAAAGGTATAAGCGTTCGCGGGTCATGTTTCACTTCCTTTTGATTTTCTTTGAAAATCAATTGCCTGCCCCCGTGGGGGGCGTGGGCTGGCAAATTTGTTCTGTTCGGCTAGGTGGTGCATCATTTTATGGCCTCAAGCTTTGCTGGGTCAAAATCATTTGTAACACTCAAGGAAACCTCAGTTTTAGACATTTTCACCTCTAATCCAGCAGCTAAGAAAGCCGTTTTTATCCGATCCACTTGCGAAAAATCTTTGGGATCAGATGCCATGGCAAGTTCTCTGGCTTGAAACAGCATATCTTCAAATATCTTCAAATCAACCACTGCACTGTCAGCGCTATTCATGTCATCACCAAGCAAGCCCAAAAGACCCGCAGACGCTTTAAGTTCTGCTGCTTTTTTGTCTTTTGCAAGCTTATGCAACACGGCGATTGCCCCTGCCGTATTCAGATCATCACTCACAGCATCCAACATATCCGCATCAATATCCCCTGCCGTGACACCATCCGTCAAAGCCCGCCATTTGCGCAAAGTCGCCTCTGCCTCACGCGCCTTTTTATCTGTCCAATCCATTGGCTTAGAATAATGCGTCGAGAGATAAACAAAGCGGATCACTTCGCCTGCGTAGCCTTGGTCTAACAATTCACGCACCGAGAAAAAATTACCCAAGGATTTGGACATTTTCTTACCCTCGACCTGTAGCATTTCATTGTGCATCCAGATTTGGGCAAAACTATCCTCACCACAACAGGCACGGCTTTGGGCWATYTCATTCTCATGATGCGGGAATTGTAAATCCAATCCGCYGCCGTGAATATCAAACTTTTCACCCAGCAAATCACGCGCCATGGCGGAACATTCAATGTGCCAACCTGGGCGACCATACCCCCAAGGGCTTTGCCAGCCTGGTTCAGTCTCACCAGATGGTTTCCACAACACAAAATCCATCGGATCCCGTTTATAAGGTGCGATTTCAACCCGCGCGSCTGCRATCATRTCRTCCAAAGAACGCCGCGATAACGCACCGTATTTTTCATATGARTTCACATCGAACAACACATGCCCGTCGGCGGCGTAAGCATGACCTTTGGYGATRAGTTCTTCGATCATCGCACTCATTTGSCCGATGTAATCCGTGGCACGGGGCATCTGATCTGGCTCCAGTGCACCCAATGCGCCCATGTCTTCCAAAAACCAGCCAATGGTCTCATCAGTGATGTCGCGAATAGAGCGCCCTGTGTCCGCCGCACGTGCGTTAATCTTATCATCCACATCGGTAAAATTRCGCGCATAGGTGACRTGGGTCTCGCCGTAGACATGGCGCAACAAGCGATACAAAATATCAAACACCACCACGGGGCGCGCATTRCCAATGTGGGCACGATCATAAACCGTGGGGCCGCAAACATACATGCGCACGTTTTGATCGTCCAAAGGCACAAAGGCTGCTTTGGTTTTAGTCATTGAATTATAAAGCTTTATCTCAGTCATGGCCATTCACGCGTTTTGATCGCGGGCTTGTCATTTATCAAAACTTGAAGATGAAATCGCCCGCGTGATATTTCAGCAAGGTATAATAATGCAAAGGGTGCAGTTCGTTCTCATAGCACCTTCTTGCCCTGCGTTAAGCCTTGATGCAAGGAAATTATCCGCTAGGCTGACACCAAGTTGCAGGAGACCCCGATGACGCCCCATGACATGCCCGCCAGACACGACCCTGGCCCTGCGTTTCGCGCGCTTCACCAGCGCGGTAATCCGTTTGTTTTGGCCAATGCATGGGACGTGGGCAGTGCCAAAATGTTGGCAGGTATGGGCGCACAGGCCATCGGCACCAGCTCTGCGGGATACGGCTTTACCCAAGGTCTGCCTGATTTAGGCCATTTAACCCGCGACCAATCCTTGGCACATGCCGCTGATTTGGTCGCCGCCACACCCTTACCCGTATCGGCAGATCTGGAAAACGGTTTTGGCGAAGCGCCCGAAGATGTAGCACAAACAATTCGTTTGGCCTGCGAGGCAGGTCTGGCGGGGTGTTCCATTGAAGACACCGCGCTGCCGACACATAACGCCTATGCCTTTGATCTGGCCGTAGAACGCATCCGCGCGGCGGTCGATGCGGCACGGTCTTTGCCGCGTGATTTTGTGGTTGTGGCGCGCGCGGACGGGATCATGCGCGGACACTACGGTATTGATGAGGCGATCAGACGCCTGCAAGCTTTTGAAGCGGCGGGCGCTGATTGTCTCTATGCACCAAACCCGCGATCCGTCGCTGATCTGATGCGGATTTGCACCTCTGTCAAAGCGCCTGTGAACGCGCTGGCAATCAAGGCATTCACCAAGTTTAATCGCGCACAATACGGCGATATTGGTGTGGCGCGCATATCACTGGGATCGGCGCTGGCACGCTATATTCACCAAGCTATCCTTGACGGTGCAGGGCCGATTTTTGAGACGGGTACGTTCCATCAATTGGCCAAGGGCGCAAACGGCGTTGATATTGATACCCTCGTCCTGAAAGGCGGCGAAAGGGCATCCGAATGAAACGCTTACTTTTTATACTACTGTGTTTACCTGCCTTGGCATTTGGCCAAGACTATCCGCAATCTGTGTCCTCTTATGTGAATGATTTCGCAGGGATTATTGATGCTGAGACCAAGACCCGCCTTGAAACCCGTCTGCAAGAATTACGCGAAACTCAAGGTATTGAAATGACCGTAGTGACGATTGAGCGCGTGCGCGATTACGCATCAACGCAATCGGTGCCTGATTTTGCAACGGGTCTGTTCAACGCGTGGGGCGTGGGTAATGCCAAGCGTAATGACGGGGTTTTATTCCTTGTTGCACGTGGGGATCGCGCCATGTTTATCGCCTTGGGATCGGGCTATAGCGATGAATATGACGTGCGYATGGACCGTGTTTTCACCTATCATGTRAAGCCGTATTTCGTCAAAGATGACTACAGTTCGGGCATTGAGGTCGGCGTTGAAGAGACCATCAAACGCACGGTTGCCGAATGGATTGATGATGCGCCCAAGCAAAGCCCTTGGGCGGCCATTACGGATTTCCTGTTTTTTGGGGTATTTGGCCTCATTTGGGCTTTCGTTTTATGGAAAATATTACACAAATGGATTACGGACAAAACCTATAAACTGCGTAAATGTCCACAATGCCAAAACCGCAGTTTACACCGCAATCGCGCGGTTGAACAAAAAGCCACGAAGACCGCTAAAGGCAAAGAACAAGTATCGACCCGTTGTGATCAATGCGATTACCGTGATGTTTTTTATGTATCAATTTCCCGATACTCAAGCAGTTCAAGCTCGAGTGGCGGATCCTTTGGCGGCGGCGGCTCGTCGGGTGGCGGCGGTGGCGGTAGCTGGTAGCGCGTTAATCCGCCCGCTTTTCCAGCACTAGAAACGTCATCATGCCGCAAGGGGGGAAGCTTTGTTCTTGCTGAACAAACAGGCTGTCTTGCCCCATRATCGTGGCTTTATCAAAGTCCGAATGCCAGCCCAACAGGTTGTATAGCGGCGCACAAATTTTTTCTGCAAAGGCTAGGAACCCTATTTTGCGGGCAAAATGATTGACGATAACGACCTGCCCACCTGGTTTTAACACCCGCGCAATTTCAGCCATCACCTGTTCGGGGTCTGGCACCACTGACAAAATATGCATGGCGGTAACTGTATCAAAGCTGGCGTCCGCAAAGGTCATTTTGCGCGCGTCCATTTCCAGCAGTTTTTTCACAGGTGCCAGTTTTAAATCATGTTGTTTTTTGCGGGCTTTTTCCAGCATTTCACGGCTGTAATCGACGCCAGTCACATCAACATTATCGCTGTAATACGGCAAAGATAGACCTGTGCCGACCCCGACTTCAAGAACATCGCCACCGCGCGCATTGATATAGGATACTGTGCGACGCCGACCCTGGTTGGTTATCGCCCCAAAAGTCAGATCATAGATCGGTGCCCAACGCGCATATGATTTTTTAACCGCTAAAATATCCATATCACCCGCCTGATTTGGTGTCTTTTCTAACTTTATAAACCGACCAGATCAGCACGCAAAAATAGCCAATATCAAAGGCCAGTAATGTCGCCCATGGGTAGCTTATGAGCAGTCCGATCAATAGAGCAAACCCGATCAGCACGAACTTGGTATTACTGCGGTATACAGTTAAATTTTTGAACGAATAGGTCGGAATGCGTGAAATCATTAGCACACCGATGGCCGCCATATAGAGCGCCAAAATCAGCGGGTGTGATTGCAACATATCAAATTCGATGAAGGTCAGGAACATCGGCAGCAGTACCAACAATGCACCTGCAGGGGCTGGAACGCCGATAAAAAAGCCTTCGGGGGCGTCGGTTTCCACCTCGGCGCGGCTGGCAACATTGAAACGCGCAAGGCGCAAAACGCAACAGATGGCATAGAAAAGCACGGCCAACCAACCTGCGCTTTTATAGTCTTGGAACGCCCATGCGTAGATCACCATAGCGGGGGCGACACCGAAGTTTAGGAAATCGGCAAGACTGTCGAGTTCTGCGCCCAGTTCGCTTGAGATGTTCAATTTACGCGCCAAACGCCCGTCGATGCCGTCAAGAATACAGGCAAGGAAAATCAACATAACCGAGATGTCAAAACTGCCTTGGTAGGCGAATCTAATGGCCGTCAACCCAGCACAAATCGCCCCGATTGTTACCAGATTGGGCAACAAGCTTAGGATCGGCAATTCGCGGTCTGGATTTGGCTGGCTCATTCTAAGCGACCCATACGGCGCGGCTCACTGGCTTGTAAATCAGCCAGCACAGTTTCGCCTGCAAGAGTTGTTTGACCCAAGGCCACCATGGGTTCCACGCCTTCAGGCAGATAGACATCTAGGCGAGATCCGAAACGGATCAGACCAAAGCGTTCGCCTGTGTCAAGTTTGTCGCCTTTATTGACGAAACCAACGATACGGCGTGCAACCAGACCCGCAATTTGCACCACAACAAGCTGGCGGCCGTCGGCCATTGTGATTGCCAATGAACTGCGCTCATTGTCTTTGCTGGCTTTATCAAGTGAAGCGTTCAAAAATTTACCTGGGCGATAGGCCATTGCGGTAATTTCACCTGCAATAGGTGCGCGGTTTACGTGGCAGTTGAACACGCTCATAAAGACGCTAACGCGCAAGAGTTCTGTGTCGCCTAGGCCTAATTCTTCGGGCGGGACTGCGTGTTCAATCAAGGACACAACACCATCCGCAGGTGAGACAATCAAGCCTTCGCGGTCAGGTACGACCCGTTTAGGATCGCGAAAAAAGTAGTAACACCAGACAGTTAGGACTGTACCGATCCAGCCCAAAGGCGACCAAATCAGGAATAGAACAACGCTAATAGCGGCAAAAATAGCGACAAACTTGCGACCCTCTGGGTGCATTGGCTTGACGAAAGTTCCCATCATACTGACTGACATTTACAAAAACCTCTCATGTGGCGCAATAATTTGCGSTACGGGCTATCTAGGCAATATTGCCGCAAGCTTCAATGCTCGATTAATTTGCTCACTGCGTCTTACAAATCGCAAACAATGCACTGCGTGATGAAATCCCCAATTTATCATAGGCGCGGCGTCGATACGTCACGGCCGTTGAATGGGCAACGCCGACATCGGCGGCGATCTGTTCAAACTTACGCCCTTGCAAAATACCACTGCAAATTTGACGTTCTTTTTCAGATARTATCGCCAAAGGGCCCAGTCCGTTTTGGCTTGATATAATCAATAAATGCGTCAGGCAAATCTGCGAAAGGCAGGCCCAGAAANTCTTTGTCGGGCTGGCCTGACACATCAAAGCGGTCACGGCCTGTTTTGCGGTARAAATTCAGCCCAAACWKSCCTGCATCGTTATGATGAAGMATMGCGACCTTATCCAAGATACCAATGTCATCGAAATAGGTCGCGCGGTAAGCCGCAGGCATGTTCAAGCGACATTCATCAGACCAGAACACCAGATCGATGCCGCGCGCGGTTGTCGCTAAAACATCGCACAAAGGATCCACCARATAGCCCGATTCCAGATATTTCTGCGCCATTGAATTGCCCTTGGACACAGATCCAAAGTTGCGCGACAACAAACAGTGCGGCGCGGTATCACTATATTGGTAGACCATGCATTGGTCGATTTCCAAACCATCATTGAGCAATTTGAAAAACACATCAAAGAACCCGACTTGCCCTATGTGTCCGATACAATTGCGCACCTGATAGGGGATATCGAGCATCAAAGCTTTGCGTTGCATATTGTGTCCCCCCAAATAGATGACAGACAATTTTTATCGGTCAGGTTAATCTGTTTGCAAGGAATATGGAGGATATTTTATGCGCCCACAAGGACGTGATCAGCACGCATCGTTATACTTTAGCTACCCGACGTTTTGCGCCCCGACAACGCGCCCTGCCACAGATGATGCGACCTATCCCGTTGTGATTGTCGGGGCGGGTCCAATTGGGCTGAGTGCGGCGCTAACCTTGGCGCGCCAAGGCATCAAATCGGTTCTGTTGGATGATAAGGCGACCTTTAACGATGGTAGCCGCG
>NVSA01000039.1 GCA_002401045.1 Paracoccaceae bacterium | reverse complement strand
GCTTTGCGGTATGTCCAGTCAAAGTCCAGATTGATGGCACGCATTTCTGGCGGGTGGATGCCCATACGGAATAACACACCAAAGGCCAGCAATGCGAAGAACAACAATTGTAGTTGTCCGACCACATGGCCCATTGAATAGGGATGGTAGACCACGTCGTAAGGCAAGATCGCGTAGAGCGGTTCGGGGAACACGCCAATGGCGATACATAAAAATGCGGTGATCCCCATCGCCAACAACATGTTACGCGGTGCTTCGGCTGGGCGTTTACCGCTATCATGTGCAAAGAAGGCGAAGAACGGGATTTTAATGCCAGAGTGCGACAGCACCCCTGCAGAGGCAAAGACCAATGCCGCCCAAATCCACGGATAATGTTCGGTTGCGGTTGCATCCAAGATCAGCGATTTGGTCACAAACCCTGAAAACAGCGGGAAGGCTGAAATGGAGGCGGCACCAACCAGACAGAACATCGCCGTAAGTGGCATGGTGCGGTACAACCCGCCCAGTTCGGATGCTTTGGATGTGCCTGTTCGAAACAGCACCGCACCGACCGCCATGAACAACAATGCTTTATACAAAATATGCGCAAAGGCGTGGCTGGCTGTGCCGTTAAGCGCCATGTCGGTACCGATGCCGATACCCACGACCATGAAACCTAACTGGTTATTCAAGGAATAGGCCAACACGCGGCGCAGATCGTTTTCAATCTCGGCGAAAAAGATCGGGAACAGTGCCATCACCGTGCCGATATAAATCAGAATTTCAGTGCCTGCGAAACCACGTGCCAAAGCGTAGACCGCTAGTTTGGTGGTAAAGGCGGATAGAATCACGGTGCCTGTAACGGTAGCGGCGGGATAGCTGTCTTGGAGCCAGTTGTGCATCAGCGGGAATGCACATTTGATGCCGAATGATAAGAATATCAGCCATGTTGCCAGGGAGCCAAGGGTCATTTTTTCAAAGAGGATAGAGCCTGTTTCATGGTAGAATAGTACCACGCCTGCGATCAGGATCACACCTGATCCGATTTGGATAATCAGATAACGCATGCCTGTCCAATACGCCCCTTCGGTGCCGCGTGCCCAGATCAGGAAAACAGACGCAATGGCGGTGCCTTCCCAATAGAAAAACAGGGTAATCATGTCGCCTGCAAGTGTCGCGCCTATGGCGGAACCTGCGTAGAGAAGCGCCGAGACTTGTTGCACGGTATCGCGCACATGCCATGCGTAAAGGTTGCCCAGAAACGCCGCCAAGCAGAACACCAAGACAAAGATACGGCTAAGACTATCAATGCGCATCAGTTCCAGATCAAAGCCGAAAAACGATAGTTGCGCGAAATTTCCAAAGCCTGCATTCCAAACCAATGTCGCGGCTAAAATCGGGGTCAGTAACAGCACGATACCACGGTAAGGGCCAGTTTTTGGCAGTGCCAACAACACAGCGGCGGCGGCAAAAAAGATAAAGGCTGTCGGCAACATATCAAACATCGGTATAGTCCTTTATGTCGGTGCCTTCTTTTGGGTAATCCTCAGTGTCGATGGATTTTGGCGCATAGTAATCCTCAGGGCGTTTAATCAACACACGCAGAGCTTTGGCGACAAAAATCAGCCCTGTGAACGCAACGAAACCGTAGAGGGCATAGAAGCCTTTGACGTGCTCCACCTCAAAATAACTGTGTTTTTCATAGGTCCAATCCAACGCAAAAACGACCACACAGATTGCCACTAGAAACCAGAATATTTTTTTGTCGGAACCCGGTTTATCAACCCAGAGCAACAGGCGGCCAAGGCGGGGTAATGTGGTAGGGTCTGTGTCGTGTTCAGCCATGAATTAAGCCTCGTCTTGCGCGCTAGGTTCGGCACTAATGATTTTATCCGCCCAGCGTTTCGCGTCATCTTTTGAAAGCGTCATAGATTGCACGATGCGCCAGACAAAACGTTTCTCGGTTAAATTGGGAAAGCGTTCACGCAAATTGATAATTTCGCGTTTGCGGGCTTTGGGCAGTTTTGCGCAAAGCACAATCACTTCGTCAATCGACAACCCAAAATGTTCACGCAAAGCTTTGCGGATATAAATCTCGCGCTGGCCATCTTTTTCAAGACGTTTCGCGTAAGCGATTTGATCTTCCGAGGTTTTTGGTTGGTCGGTTAGGTAATCTTGATGCAGGGTCATTAGCGTGGTTCCACGATGGGGGCTAGGAAGTCTTGGATGACTCCAGCGTATAGAAAGAGGATCACACAACCAACGGCGGTGATCGCAGGGGGAAGCCAGACAAGCAACGGCGACTCACCGATTGTTGTAGGCAATTTTTTATCTGTGGCAGGGCGGAAGAACCCGCGTGCCACAATGGGTAACAGATAGGCCACGTTGAGCAAAGAACTGACCATCAAGACACCGATGATGATTTGATGCCCTGCGTCAGCCGCGCCCGTCATTAGCAAAAACTTCGACCAAGAACCGCCCAAGGGAGGCAGCCCAATGATGCTAAGAGCGCCAATTAAAAACGCTCCAAAGGTGATCGGCATGATGCGTCCCAGCCCTTGCATTTGGCTAATATCAGTTTTGTGGTAGGCGATATAAATCGAACCTGCACACATGAA
This sequence comes from Paracoccaceae bacterium, assembly GCA_002401045.1. Classification (GTDB taxonomy): domain Bacteria; phylum Pseudomonadota; class Alphaproteobacteria; order Rhodobacterales; family Rhodobacteraceae; genus Amylibacter. The sequence continues at coordinate 11,550 of NVSA01000039.1, read as the reverse complement.
TAAGGTAATTTTTCCCATGGCGTGCATGGCGATATGCATACCGCCGCCCAACGCGCCCATGGAGGTGGCCAATGCCATGCCAAGGGTAATGTAGGCCAATTGTGACACAGTGGAATAGGCCAGTCGTGCCTTTAGGTTGTCTTTGGTCATCGCCACGATTGAGGCCACGATAATAGTATAAGCCGCCAACCACATCAGCCATTCCGACGCGCCTGTTTCTGCCAAAAAATCAATGCCAAAGATATAAATACCGACCTTGAGCATGGTGAACACACCCGCTTTAACCACGGCAACCGCGTGYAAYAAAGCCGATACAGGCGTGGGGGCGACCATGGCGGCAGGCAACCACTTGTGGAACGGCATCAGTGCCGCTTTACCAATCCCAAAGGCGTATAGACCTAGTAAGATAGGCACGAGGGCAACATCGATTTTGCCTTCAAGAATACCGCCTTTGGTAAAGTCCAACGTGCCTGCAATGGTAAATGTCCAAATCACACCTGTCAGCAGGAGCGCAATCGAGGTGCCRATYARAATGCCCARATAAATCCGTGCGCCGCGTATGGCTTCAGGCGTACCTTTGTGGGCGACCAACGGATAGGTTGATAGCGTTAGAATTTCGTAGAACACAAACAGCGTGAACATATTAGCGGCAAAGGCGATGCCCATGACGGCAAAAATCGCCAAGCTGAAACAGGCAAAGAACCGTGCGTGGTGATCCTCATTATTAGCCCGCATATAGCCAATGCCGTAGATATGCGTCAGGATCCACAGACCCGATGCAATYAGCGCAAACATCAGCCCCAAAGGTTCGACRTTAAAGGCAAGGCTCAGGCCAGAAACGACTTCAAACAGCGCATAGGTTTCAGAAGTGCCACTGCCAACATTATCCAAGATGACCAGCACCATAGAAAAGGTCAAAACAGCGCATATGAATGTCAGCCCGTCGCGCAGGTTTTCCTGGCGCGCCCAAACCATATTGCCAGCCATRGCMACCAGYGGGATCAGCATGGTCAGGAAAAGGGCTACAGATGTGTCCATATCAATCGTCCCTAATGTGCCATGCCGTGTGAGCCTGCGAACAGACCCTCGGCGGCGATGGTTGCAGACCCGATGGTCAAGTCAGTTGCAAAGCCGAACCAGATACAGGCCCCTGCCAAAATCCACATCGGGATCAGCATGGCCAGCGGCGGGTCTTTGACTTCRAATGTRTTGSTGGGTTCTTTGAGGTAGAGCACCTCAAACATGCGCCAAACATAGACCACGGCCAACAGCGACGACAGCATGATTGCCACGGCAATCAGCCACCAGCCGTTTTCAAACGCGGCCTGTACCAGCATCCACTTTGAGATAAATCCAGCCGTACCAGGCACGCCGATCAGGCTAAGACCTGCGGCAACCATGGCGGCACCTGTAAGGGGCATTTTACGCCCAAGGCCGTTCAGGTCGTTATAAAACGCGCTACCTGAATAATAGACCATTGCGCCCGCCCCCATGAACAACGCGGCTTTGGTGATGCCGTGGTTGAACATATGTACGATTGCGGCCGTGAGGCCTGTCTCATTCAGCATGGCGATGCCCAGTAGCATATAGCCGATTTGGGCGATGGATGAATAGGCCAGCATACGTTTGAGATTGGTTTGAAACACCGCCACAAAGCTGGCGGCGAACATCGCCAGCAAAGAAAGCGGGATGATGATGATGTAGAGCGTCCAGCCTGCGAAATCGAAGCTGGGGTTGTATATTGAGAATAAGAACCGCAACAAAACATAGATCGCGGCTTTGGTCGCGGTTGCGGATAAAAATACCGATACGGCCGAGGGGGCGAATGTATAGGCATTTGGCAACCAGTGGTGCAACGGATAGATCGCCACTTTTAGCCCCATACCAATCACGATAAAGGCAAAGGCCGCGCGAATGGTACGGTTGGTGCCTTGCTCGGCGATTAAATCCGCCATGTCCGCCATATTCAGTGTCCCCGTGGCCATGTACAACATGCCCAGCCCGATCACAAAGAAAGTTGCGCCAATGGTACCCATAATCAGATAATCATAGGCGGCGGTAAACGCACGACGATCTTGGGTGCCGCCTTGGGCAACCAAAACATAGGTCGATAGTGACGAGATTTCCAAGAATACAAAGACATTGAACGCATCGCCTGTAATGACCATCCCCATAAGCCCTGTAAAACACAGCATATAAAGCGCGTAGAATAACGTGTGCTTTCGCAACGGAATTTCACGTTCTATGCTTTTATAGGCATAGGGCAGCACCACGGTACTGATGGCTGATATCAGAAGTAGAACAAAGGCATTGGCGGCATCGACGCGGTATTCGATCCCCAAGGGCGGTGCCCAACCGCCGATGTGATATGAAATAATGCTGCCATCAAGGACTTGGGTCAGCATGATGTAGGACATGACCAGCGATGTGGCCGAGGCGATAAAGGCCAGTAACCAGCCCAATTTTCGACCACCCAAGATAACAATCAAAGGGGCTGTCATTAACGGGATCACAACCGTTAAGACGGGCAGATGGTCTGCCAAGCTACGCGCGATGTGAACCGCGTGTTCTGTCTCTGTCGCTGACATTATGCGCGCCCACCCATTGCTGAACCATGTTCTTTATTATCGGCGGCGCTCATTTCTTGTTCGATCGCCAAAAGCTCGTCTTCTTCGATGGTGTTGAATTCTTCGTTAATCCGTACAACCAGCGCCAAGCCCAATGATGTTGTGGCAATACCCACAACAATCGCCGTCAGGATCAAGACATGCGGCAAGGGGTTGGAATACACAATCGTGGGATCAAACAACAGGTTGCCTTGGCTGTCGACCTGATAGATCGGAGCGGTGCCGCCTGAAACTTTGCCCACGGAGATATACAGCATAAAAACCGAGACCTGAAAGATATTCAGGCCGACGATTTTTTTGACCAAATTACCCCGTGCCACCACGATGAATAGGCCTGTCATCATCAGAACGATAAACATCCAATAATTGGCGTGGCCAACAATGAAATCCCACTGGATCAAGCTGTCTATATTTTGATCCATTACCAGTCCTCATCATCCATAGGGGGGGGGCGACTGGCGAAGGCGTAATAAATTCCCACCATCACGCCTGTCACGGTTATACCAACGCCCAATTCAACGGCAAAAATGCCCCAATGCTGACCGTGGCTGGGATGATCAGGGCTGAATGCCCCGTAATCCAGAAAGTCGTATCCCAGCAAGAGACTGAACACCCCAGTTGTACCGTAAATCAACACGCCCAGCGCCATTGTTTTATGCACCAACCAAGGCGGGAAAACGACCTCGGCTTGGCTTAGACCAAAAACGATCCCGTAGAGAATAAATGCCACCGACATGATCACGCCTGCTTGGAAACCACCGCCTGGTGAAAAATCACCATGGAATTGAACATAGAGCGCAAAAAGAATGATGGTACCGACCAACATTTTAGTCACAACGCGCAAGATTAAATGATGATGCATTATGCACGATCCTTTGCTTTTGCGGCTTTGTTTTTGACGATCTTAACATCGTCTTCATCACGGCGGCGGCGCAGACCACTCAGCAGCATCAACACACCGATACCTGCGGTAAAGACCACTGCGGTTTCGCCCAGCGTGTCATACCCACGGTAGCTGGCCAGAATGGCGGTCACCACGTTTGGCACATCAATATCCGTCACACTACGTGCCAGATATTCAGGCGCGACATGTTGATGCGCAGGCGCCATCGGATCCCCAAAGCTAGGCATATCTAGGGTGCCGTACACAAGCGCGGCACCTGTCACGGCAACCACCAGATACGGCAGGTAGCCCGTGGGGGCAGTTTTCTTTTGGGTACGTGCGGTGAGCGCAATCGTACCCAGCATCAAAACGGTTGAGATACCCGCGCCAACGGCGGCCTCGGTAAAGGCCACGTCGACCGCATCAAGGGCAACAAAGAACAGCGCAGTCAGCAAGCTGAACACGCCAGAAAGCATCACAACCGAAAATAGCCGCTTTGAGCGTACAATGAACAATGCCGTCAGGACTTGCATGGCAAAGAGGGTGATATTGATGAAGGTTTCGATCATCGTACCTGCTTACCCTTCTTCTTTTTATCCTCTTCATCACTTTCAGGGCGTTCCCCTGATACTAAGGCCGCATTGGCCACAGCGTGGGTGGATGTAGGGCCTGTCAAAAAGATGAACGCGCCGATCAAGATTAGTTTCACGGTAACAAGACTTAGCCCTGCGTGCACACACATGCCCGCAATCAGCAAAATCATGCCAGCGCTTTCCGTGACAGAGGCCGCATGTAGACGCGACCAGAAATCTGGAAACCGCAACGATCCAATCGCCCCGATAATGGTGAAAGCACTGCCCGATATGATCAAGATCCAGCTTATAATTTCAACGACAAGCGCCCAAGTCATAGCGTATCCCCCTCATCAGGCGGCATTTGTGATATATCGCCCAACGAGCGATACCGAAAGAACTTTAAGATCGCGATGGTTCCAACAAAGTTGATCAATGCATAAAGGATGGCGATATCCAAGAAATCTGGACGGCCATTCAAAAAGCCCAAGATTGCAATAAACAAAACGGTCAAGGTACCAAAACTGTTTACCGCCAGAACGCGGTCGTAAAGTGTCGGGCCCGCATAAAGACGCGCCAAAACCAGCATCATTGAGATAAACAGGGCAATTGCGGCGGCTATAAACATATTATTCAACTCCGCTTTCAATAGCTGTCACACGACGGTCCATATCGGCCATCGCGTCCATATCACTGCTGGAATAATCCAACGCATGTACGATGAACACACCAGGTTCCACCTCAACCGTGATTGTACCAGGCGTCAGGGTGATCGAATTCGCAAAAATTGTAGCACCTAAATCTGTGACTTGTGAATTAGGTACGGTAATCATGTGACGGTTTAATTTCATTTCAGGGGTCAAGATAAGTTTCGTAACCGCCCAGTTCGCCTTGGCAATCTCAACCATAAGCCAAAGCCAGTAGCCAACAGAGGCAAACGGCTTGATCTTAATCGTCATATGCCCGCGCACAGAAGCGCGGTTCATACGGTCGGTCACGAAGACGGCTAGAATACTCGATGCGGCCCCCAGCCAGACGATCATTGGCTTATAAATGCCTGACATTAACAACCACAGCGCAAAGAACACCAAAGCTGTTATGATTTTTCGCAGCATCTACGCCCCCAGAGCTCATTCAATGCAATCTAGGCAGATGGCAAATCACCCCGCCTTGAAAGATATGAACGCGCAGATTAGTGGATTAGGCATGATTGGCAAGATCAATTCGCAGAGATTTGTTGCCAGCGACCCAAAAATTTAGGCATAATTTCGCCATAATTTAACGGTTGATATAAAAATATCGGCATAAATGGTGCAATCACGCTTATTCACGACATTTGTTGGACAAAAAAGATTGCAATCAGGGTGTAGGCACACCCATATTAGTGTAAATAACAAAGTCTTCAGGAATGAAGCGTAATAACAAGCATGAAAGCTTGAAACTGGGCAAAGATTAATCGGGGCATCTGAATGATTGAATTCAGAAATGTAAGTAAGTCCTTTTGGACGGGTCAACAACGTAAGGTCATTCTGGATCAGGCGAGTTTTCGTGTTGAGCTTGGGCACAGTATTGGCATTCTCGCGGCCAACGGCACGGGCAAAACCACCTTGATCAATATGATGTGTGGCCTAGAGAAACCCGATGAAGGGGAAGTGTATCGTTCATCACGCATCTCTTTTCCGTTAGGTTTCATGGGCGGATTAAACAACAAACATACCGCCACAGAAAATGCCCGCTATATTGCACAGCTTTACGGGCTTGATCCCGATTATGTCGAAGCTTTTTGCAGATACTTATGTAATCTTGAAGAATATTTTGACATGCCAGTCGCAACCTATTCCAAAGGTATGCGCGCACGGTTTATGATGGCATTGCTACTCGCACTGGAATTCGACATCTATCTGATCGACGAAGGCATGCCACAATCCACCGATGCTGAGTTCAACAGAAAAGCTGGATCCGTCTTGCGTGATCGCTTAAAAAAATCGACCGTTATCATTGTTTCCCACCAAGCCGATATCTTGGAAGCATTTTGCAAATCCGCCGCCGTCTTGCGAGATGGCAAATTAACATTTTATGAGACCCTAGAAGAGGCAAAACAGGTTTATAACTATGCCTAATACAGAGAAAAAAGTTCGAATACTACGCCGCGATAGCGAGACTGTTGCACACCCAACAGTGGACCGTACGACAGCAAGTCGCGCCCATGCGCCCGAGAGCATGCCAAGACCCGCGAATACACCGCCACCAAGTAGTCCGACCCAAAGTGCAGGCCTAGACATGTCACCGCGTGAAGAAATTGAACACATTAAAACTGAAAACCTGACGGGCAGACAATTACGCATCGCACGGCGTATTGCGCAAAAAAACGGCCTGCAAGTTAGTTCAGATTTAGACGCCGTACGCCTATTGCGTAAAAACGGCATTGATCCGTTTCAATTTACTACTGGTAATATGCTAAGCACGGCCGCAGCTACAGCCCCACAACCACAGCCACAAGATGCGGCACCCTCAAACTTACCAGCCACAGTGCGCCACAAACCTATGGCCAAGCACGTTCCTGTAGAAGATATCGACCGCTTACTCGAAGTCAGCAAAATTCAAGCGAATTTAGTCCGCCGCCGCCGTAGACGTTTTATAGCGACGCTCACAAAACTATTTTGCTTTATCCTGATCCCATCGATTTTAGCGGGGTGGTATTTCTACCGCGTGGCAACACCAATGTATGCCTCCTATACAGAATTTGTGATCCAAAAATCTGACAGTGCATCGGCGGGTGGTTTGGGTGGCTTGCTCAGCAGTCCTTTGTTGGCAACGGCACAAGATTCCGTCACCGTTCAAGGCTATTTGTCTTCGCGCCCTGCAATGGTGCGCCTTAATCAAGATCAAGGCTTCCAAGCCGTTTTCCAAGACGAAAGCATCGACACGCTTCAACGCCTTGAAGCGATCACCACGAATGAAGATACTTATAAAGTGTATACCAAGCACGTAAAAATTGGCTTCGATCCGACCGAAGGTGTTATCAAGATGGAGGTTGTGACCCCCTCACCGCAAAAATCACTAGAATTTTCACAAGCCTTGATTGGTTATGCCGAAGAGCAAGTAGATCAATTGACGACACGCTTGCGCAAAGATCAAATGACAGGTGCCGACGTGGGCTATGAGAAGGCCGAGGTCAAATATACTGAAGCGCAAAACCGTGTGGTTTCGCTGCAAGAAAAACTTGGTGTTCTAAGTCCAGAAGCTGAAATTTCAGGCAAAATGGCGGCGATCCAGTTACACGAAGCCGACCTTCAACAACGCCAGTTAGAACTGCTTGAATTGCAAGACAACCCGCGTCCGAACAAAACGAAACTCATCGTTTTGAACCGCTCGATTAAAACCCGCGAAGCTTTAATACGAAAATTACGCAACGGGTTAACCCAAAGCAGTAATTCAAGCGCCTCTTTGGCAAGAGTCACCGCAGAATTGCAAACAGCGCAATCACAACTGATGGTACGCCGAGAATTACTAGGCTCGTCTTTGGCACAGCTTGAAGCGGCACGCGTCGAGGCCAATCGCCAAACACGTTATTTGTCGATGTCCGTATCCCCTGTAGCCCCTGACAAAGCAGCCTATCCCAAGGCATTTGAAAACACCTTGTTGGCAACACTTTTATTTGCAGGACTATACTTAATGGTATCCTTAACGGCATCCATCTTGCGCGAACAACTAACGACCTAGAGCCATAGCAACAGCCAAAATATCGCCCAAAGAATGTGTCATATTATTTAAACATTCTTTGGGCATAATAAATCTAAATTCATTTTATATGATGCCCGTTAAACTGGGTAGATTAAAACACTAGAGGGCATAATGACCAAACCACTGAACAAAAGCACACCGAACACTTGGAATTTTCTGCGCGATGCAATGATCACACCGACAGGTTTTCGTGAATATGATGCCCGTTGGAAATACCCTGATGATATCAATCTACCAGGTATTACCGCACTGGGCATGGGTCTTGGTACGCAAATGTTTGAAGCAGGGATTGAACCTGTTATCGCTGTGGGCAACGACTACCGCGATTATTCACTATCAATCAAAAATGCGCTGATGCTGGGCTTGATACAAGCAGGCATTCACGTCAAGGACATCGGCCCTGCGCTATCCCCGATGGCGTATTTTAGTCAGTTCCATTTGGATGCCCCAGCCGTTGCTATGGTTACGGCCAGCCACAATCCGAACGGCTGGACAGGTGTTAAAATGGGCTTTGAACGCCCACTGACCCACGGCCCTGATGAAATGAACCGCCTACGCGATATTGTGCTGAACGGCGAAACCATTGCCCGCGAGGGTGGCAAATATGAATACGTCGACGGCGTCAAAGAGGCCTATATTCAAGACTTGGTTGGCGACTTTAAAATGACCCGAAAATTGCGGGTGGTCTGCGCCACAGGCAACGGTACAGCCAGCGCCTTTGCCCCCGAAGTACTGAGGCGTATTGGCGTGGAAGTTATCCCGTCACATAATGAGCTGGATTATACATTCCCGCATTACAATCCAAACCCTGAAGCCATGGAAATGTTGCAYGACATGTCCGCGTCGGTCAAAAAAAGCGGYGCTGATTTTGCATTGGGMTTTGAYGGTGACGGYGATCGTTGCGGTGTGGTTGATGATGAATSCGAAGAAATWTTTGCCGATAAAGTCGGTGTYATCATGGCACGGGATTTATCRAAAATTTACCCGAAYTCRACCTTTGTGGCAGATGTGAAATCCACAGGTTTGTTTGCCAGCGACCCAGAATTGAAAAAATACGGTGCCAAGGCAGATTACTGGAAAACGGGTCACAGCCATATGAAACGCCGCGTTGCTGAATTAGGCGCRYTGGCRGGGTTTGAGAAATCAGGYCAYTAYTTTTTAGCAGAACCCATTGGCCGCGGCTATGATTGTGCTATGCGTGTCGCGGTTGAGATATGTAAATTACTAGATCGCAACCCCGATAAATCCATGTCGGATTTGCGCAAAGCACTGCCCGTAACCTATGCCACCCCAACAATGTCGCCCTATTGCGCTGACACTGAAAAATATGACGTGCTGGAACGCTTGGTTGCCAAATTGCTTGCCAAGCATGAAGCGGGCGAAAAAATCGCAGGACGTGCGATTGAAAAGATCGTGACCGTCAACGGTGCACGGGTGATCTTGGATAATGGTGCTTGGGGGCTAGTACGCGCATCATCGAACACACCAAACTTGGTTGTGGTGTGTGAAAGCCCTGAAAGTGACGCAGAAATGCGGGCAATATTTGCCGATATTGACGCGGTTGTTCGCACGGAGCCAAGTGTGGGTGAATACGACCAAACGATCTAAGTCTCTAAGACTACTCAGGGGCAGGTTAAACAACCTGCCCTGCCGCCCAACCAGACGACCAAGCCCATTGAAAATTATACCCGCCTAACCAGCCAGTTACATCGACGACCTCACCGATGAAAAACAACCCTTGGGCATTTTTTGACATCAGCGTTTTTGCATCCAGCTCATCGGTATTCACCCCGCCCAATGTAACCTCGGCGGTGCGGTAGCCTTCGGAACCGACAGGTTTGACCTGCCAACGATGCACCGCATCTGCAATGGCTTGCAGATTCTTATCCGATTGATCCGCCAAATTCCCTGTCATCCCTGTGCTGTTAATCACGAACTGCGCAATCGTTTTGGGAATGAAGTCTGACAACACGCGCGGCAAAGATTGTTTTCCTGCGGTTTTGCGCTTGTCTTTCAGGCCTTGGAAAACATCCGACTCAGTTGCAAGATTGATCGACAGGCTATCACCTTCGCGCCAATAAGATGAGATTTGTAATATCGACGGCCCCGACAGGCCACGGTGCGTGAAGAGGAACCCTTCATCAAAAGATGTCTTGTGACAGGTCACAGAAGCAAACACGGATGTACCCGCCATGGCCGCAATCGGTGCCAATTCCTGTTTAGCGAATGTTAGGGGCACCAATGCAGGACGGGTCTCAATAATGCTGTGATCAAAGTATTTTGCCAACTGGTAGCCAAAATCTGTCGCACCCATTTTAGGAATAGACTTACCGCCACACGCAACAACAAGCGATTGCGCCGCAAAGCCTCCCCGCGATGTCACCACCTGATATCCATCCGAACCCACGACCTGATCAATCTGGCAGTCCAGAGCGATATCAACCCCCGCCTGCGCCATATCGTGTTTTAACATCGCAATAATGTCTTTGGCAGATACATCACAAAACAACTGACCCAGCGTCTTTTCGTGATACGCAATGCCTGCTTGCGTAATGCGATCAATAAAATCCCACTGGGTATAACGTTTAAGGGCTGACAAAGCGAAACGCGGGTTTTGTGACAGGAATTTTTCAGGGGCGATATGAAGGTTGGTAAAATTACACCGCCCACCGCCCGAAATACGGATTTTTTCACCAACAGATTTAGCATGATCTAGCAATAAAACACGCCGTCCCCGCCGCCCTGCTTCGATCGCGCACATCATCCCTGCGGCACCTGCACCGATTATTATGACATCATAGTTTTTCATAGGCATCGCATAGGGATAAACATCAATTCGCACAAGGTTACGTTTTTTCAAAATTTTGACTTGCGAATGCTTTTCTCTCGGCGTAAACAGCGTCGAGTTTGGGACGTGGCCCAGTGGTAAGGCACCGCTTTTTGGTAGCGTAGATCGTAGGTTCGAATCCTACCGTCCCAACCAATTACTTTCGTACATTTGGGCAATGCACGTATATTGTGATTTAATCGCAACCTATAATATCTCTCCAGATTTCTTAAATAAGCTGTGCTAAACTCAATTCAGCTTTGGGGCGGAATAATAAATGAAATACAAACATAGCATCTTGATCACGTTGATCGCAGCGTTGGTCACGGGCTCGGTTTATGCCCAAGTTGCAACAGATGCGGTTGCCCCAGAAGCTAAAACCGAATTGAGCGYATCTTTTGCTGACATCAGTGTTGCAGGACAAGCCGCACTGGCGCGYAAAGCGGCAGGTCAGCCTGTTGTGGCAGATAACTGGATGATCTCGGCGGCGAACCCTTTGGCTGTAGAGGCAGGGGGCGCGGTTTTGCGGCGCGGCGGATCGGCGGCCGATGCAATGATTGCCATACAGTCGGTTCTTGGATTGGTTGAACCGCAATCCTCTGGGTTGGGCGGCGGTGCATTTCTTGTGTGGTATGATGCAGAAAGTGGCGCGCTAACAACATTAGACGGGCGCGAGACAGCGCCAATGACGGTCACACCCACGACGTTTCAAGACGCTAATGGCGAGCCACTACATTTCTTTGATGCCGTTGTTGGCGGGCTGTCCGTCGGTACACTCGGAACGCCACGCTTGATGGAAGAGGCACACCGCCGTTGGGGGCGCACTGATTGGGGCGGGCTTTTTAGCACAGCCATTCATCATGCGGAAAAAGGCTTTGTCGTCTCTAAACGTATGGC
>NVSA01000038.1 GCA_002401045.1 Paracoccaceae bacterium | reverse complement strand
AGATTCAGGTAATAAAAACCCAAGGGGATCTGGTACAGGACTTGAGCTTTGATAAGATGGAAGGGAAAGGGTTTTTTACCAAAGAACTGGAGGTGGCCTTACTCCAAGGGAATATTGATTTGGCGGTTCACTCCCACAAGGATCTGGAAACTGACCAACCTAAAGGATTGAGAATTGCGGCTGTCACTGCGCGAGAAGAGCCGAATGACCTGCTTCTTATTGACAAAAATGCTGTGGATACAAAGCGTCGATTGGCCCTTAAGGAAGGTGCAGTTGTAGGAACCTCGTCTGCCCGAAGGAAGTCCTTTTTAACAGCGTTCAGGAAAGATGTGGTGCTGAAAGATTTAAGAGGAAATGTGCCGACCCGAATATGCGATTGTGCCACCCGCGCCAGAACGGCACCTGCCTCTGAATGCTGGCGAAAAACATCTTCGCCCGTGGTCACTGCGCCCAATGTGCGCGTGGTTGGCACACCCAAAGCATACATTGCTTCGGATAGGATATATTCGCGCAACACAGGGCCTATGCCCGCCTTACCATCGCCGCCGCGTGAATATTTTGTGCGACCTGATCCCTTCAGGTGCAAATCCAACCGTGCGCCATCGGGTGTGATGACCTCACCCAATAACACCGCGCGCCCGTCGCCTAATTGTGGTGACCAGCCGCCAAATTGATGCCCTGCATAGGCCATCGCAATCGGTGTCGCGCTGTTAGGGGCATCGCCGCCAGATAACAGCGCAATCCCGGCCGCAGATTTCAAATAATCCGCATCCAAACCCATCTCTGTGGCCAAGCCTTCATTCAGCTTGATCAGCTTGGGGTCAGGGGTTGGGCTTAGCGCTTGCGGGGCATAAAATACCGCTGGAAGTTTCGCATAGCTGTTGTCAAATTTAATCGTGGTCATTGCACGCCTCTGTGTGTTGGGGTAAGCCCTGATCGCTGAGTGTAGAACGTAGAGCGACAAATCTCTAGGGCGCTATTTTCACGATCAGGTGCAAAGGGTTCGCAATATGGCGATTGAATTTGAAAATGTAAGTTACCATCCGCAGGACGTGCCCGTCTTTGGCCCCGCATCCTTTAGCGCCTCTGAAAAGCGTATTGGTATTGTCGGGCAAAATGGTTCTGGAAAATCCAGCTTTGCGCGCCTGCTGGCAGGCTTGCTAAAACCCGATTCTGGCAGCATCGCAATAGACGGGGTTGATGTTTATGCCGACCGTAAAGCCGCGCTCGCGACCATCGGCATTATCTTTCAAAACCCCGACCATCAAATTATTTTTCCAACTGTGGGCGAAGAGCTGGCCTTTGGATTGCAACAACAAGGCATGATGCGCAAACGTGCCGCAGATAAGGCCAAGCTGGTGCTTTCCTTGCATGGTCGCCCCGACTGGTTCGACAAAAGCACCCAAACCCTGTCCCAAGGTCAGCGCCATTTTCTGTGTTTGCTGTCCGTGCTGGCGATGGAACCCAAAACGATCATATTGGACGAACCCTATGCAGGACTTGATATTCCCACGTCGATCCACCTGCACGCATGGCTGGCGCGACTGGAACAACAAATCATTCTGATCACCCATGATCCCAAAGCTCTAACTGATTTTGATCGGGTGATCTGGYTGGAAAACGGCCAAATTAAACAAGACGGCCCTGCCGCCGCAACGCTGGCGGATTTTACCGCCGAAATGACACAAATCGGGGAACGCAATGCTGGCGCTGACCTACCCACATAGAACYGCSGCCCACGATATTCCCGCAGGCTGGAAACTGGCAGGCTTGGCRGTTATCTCGGCGCTATTGTTCATCTTCGCGACACTCTGGATATTGATCGCAACGCTTTGCGCGGTCATCATTTTGCACCTTGCCCTAAGCCCWGCATTGCTAAAACACGCGATCTGGATGATGAARCCGATCTGGRTTTTTGTTGCTATTATTGCGATTTTTCACATCATAACGGGGGATGTCCCCGCAGGCATATTGCTGATCTTGCGCATTGTAACCCTCGTGGCTTTGGCTAATCTAGTCACCATGACCACCAGACTGGACGATATGATTAAGGTGGTCGAAACCCTTTGCCTGCCGCTACGTCACTTTGGGCTAAAGCCGCGCATATTCGGACTTGCAATTGCCTTGGTAGTCCGCTTTACACCAGCGTTAATTGTAACAGCGCAAGAGCTGCGCGACAGTTGGAAAGCACGGTCAAATCGACGGGCAGGGTGGCGATTAATTTTACCGCTTTGTCTTTCTGCTATTGATCAAGCCGACCAAACCGCCGAAGCTCTGCGTGCCCGTGGTGGACTAGGAGAAGAAACAAATGGAACGTAATGTCGTCTATATCGCCCTTTTTGCAGCGCTTATTGCCGCTCTTGGCCTGTTGCCAACATTCTTTCTAGCCAGCGGTATTCCGATCACCGCCCAAAGCTTGGGCGTGATGCTATGCGGCACAATTTTAGGGGCTAAACGCGGCGCGTTAGCTGTGGTGCTGTTCTTGGTTCTGGTCGCTGTTGGATTGCCGCTATTAGCAGGTGGTCGTGGCGGTTTGGGCGTTTTCACAACCCCTTGGGCAGGCTTCTTATTCGGCTTCCCCATTGCGGCATTTTTACGGGCGTTGTCATTGAAACCCGTAAGTCGGGCACCCTAGGACTGGTCGCAGGCGTGGCCGCCTTGATCGGTTGTATTGGTGTGCTTTATGCCATCGCCATTCCGTATTATATGATCGGCACGGGCAAAACATTTGTGGTTTCATTGCAAACCATGTTGCCGTTTGTGCCTGGCGATTTGATCAAAGTGGTGCTTGCTGGTTTGATCACCCAAGCGATCTATAAAGCCCGTCCAAACGCGGTGTTTACACGCGCTTAAATATCGCCGCAGTTCCTAAACCACCCGCGGCGGCAATGCTTGCCAGCCCTGTATCGCCGTGCGTTTTCATGTCGTGAAATAGTCGCACAGCCAAGATTGCCCCGCTGGCACCAATGGGGTGACCACGTGCCAAAGCACCGCCGCGTTGATTGATTAAAGCTACATCTAAACCCGCGCCTTTTGCACAAGCAATCGCTTGGGCGGCGTAGGCTTCCATCAGCTCGATATGGGTTAGGTCTTGCGTGTTTATGTTCAGGGCTTTGATCGCTGTCACAGGGGCTAATGCAGGTTGGCACGGATCAGCCCCAACCGTTTTTCCCGCAATGATTTCAAGTGCATGACGCGGYTTTARSYGYTCAAAAACTTCTTGGGATACTATCAGACAAAACGCTGCCGCATCCGCCGATATCGCCGTATTTGCATGGCTGATACTGCCGACAATYTTCGGCGCACGCTGGCAGGTTTTTAGGGTTAAATCACGCGCGTAGGGATCTGTATCAACATCTAAAATAGAGGTGATTTCTTGCRCYAATACCGCGCTGTTTTCCTGCGCCTTTTGATGGCTAGACACTGCCCAGATATCTTGATCCTGTTGGGCGATGCCCAAGGCATCTGCCGCCACATGTARRTCAGGGTYTTTATCCGCCCAAGGCGTAAAAGGCGGGCGGTCGTAAGCTTGCGGCGTGCGTCCATCCGTAAAGGTTCGCAAYCGCTGGGGACGGCGCGATGYACTCTCRCCACCGCCTGCTAAAATCATCTGAGCAGASCCTGCAATAATCTGATCSCGYGCCTGTAGGATCGCATCCAACCCGCCGACACATTGCCGAYCAATCGTCACCCCCGCCACCCGTGTTGCACAGCCTGCATAGAGTGCCGCCAAACGGGCAGGGTTGCCGCCACCATACAGGGCATTGGCCAAAATCACCTCGTCGATGTCTTTGATATCTACACCCGCTTTTGCGCAGGTCTCTTGCAAAACAGGGGCGGCTAATTGGTGCAATTCAAGGGTGCCAAACGCCCCGTTGGCTGGCACAACGGCACTGCGCTGTGCGGCAATGATATAGGCGCGCCTGATCATGCTAAATCTTTCGCAAGGAGCTGTTTCAACGCATGATAATCGGTTTTTCCAGACGGTAAAAGCGGTAAGCGCTCAATGCCCACAAACCGACTGGCACGGTGACGTTTGGGTAGGCTTTGCATTGCATTTTCCACGTCGGCCTGCGCCCCTTCAAAAAACACTGCCAATTGCGTGCCCGCCAGACCCTGCGCATAGTCAATCACGCCAAATTGTCCCCGCAGACCGCTATTGCGCAAAGCCGTCTCAAGGCTGTCCAAATGCACCAGAGCATCTGAAATATTCACCCAGCGATCGGCACGACCCAACAGGTATAAATATCCCTGCGCGTCCAATCGCCCGATTTCCCCCGTTGGTATAAACCCCTTGGTGTCGCGGGTTAAAGTCTGGTTTGGGTTGGCATATCCCGCGCAGAGCATGGATGATTTCACCCAAACCGCGCCCCAACCCTGATCCGCATTGCGAATATCAATTTGGCTATCCCCAAAGGCGCGCCCAACCGAGTTCTCAGGGGTTTTGGCATCTGACAGGGCAATAAAACTGGCCTCGCTGGTGCCATAAAATTCATATATTTCAGCACTCGGAAACAGTTTAGCCGCATGGGCTTTGGTCGCACGATCTAAAAAGCCGCCCCCGACAAAAACAAAGCGTAATTCTGTGTTGGGTTTTGCCCGCATCACCCGCAATTGTGTCGGGGTTGCATAGAGATGTGTTGCGCCTGCTTGGGCCAAACCCGCGGCAAAACCTGGCGGTGCCAACCCTGCCAAGGTGACCGCTTTTGCCCCTGTATACAGAGCCTCTAGCGTGGCATATAGCGCCAAAGAGTGATCCATATTACTCAGGGACGCGGTTACAGATCCAACCCCGATACCAAATTTTTGTGCCATAATATCAAAGCTATAGCGCCAGCTTTCATAACTGCGCACGATCCGCTTGGGTGTTCCTGTTGATCCACCCGTCTGGGTCAAAAAATATCCGCGCCTCTGGGCGCTTGAAACAATATCTTGCCCCAGCAGCGGCACGTCGCCAGCGGCGATCCGTTTGATGAACGCAGGGATATACGCCCGTGAAGATTGCGGAGCATCCGCCAGAGATTCGCGCCCCACAGACGCGCCAGTGTGGTCTTGTAGGCGGGCGGCAATATGCCAATAATCATCGGGCGTATCTGTCATGGCACAGCCATACAACTTTCAAACGCGCGATACAATTCTTTGCCAATGGCTTGGCTTAGGGCGCTAAACTAGCTAAACGGGTCTAAATCCTAACGAGGCGACCGCGATGACTTTTCCAAACACATTTCTAGACAAAGAAACCATGGCAGAATTGGCCGCAAAAATGTTGCTGGAAATTGGCGCGGTGAACTTTCGTGCCGATGAACCCTATACATTCGCCTCTGGCCTTGCATCGCCCGTCTATATCGATTGTCGCAAAMTSATTTCWTAYCCGCGCATCCGATCTGCCTTGATGGATTTCGCSGTCTCAACSYTGTACCGCGACGTWGGTTTTGARCAATTCGAYTCTGCCGCKGGSGGCGAAACTGCTGGTATTCCTTTTGCGGCTTGGATTTCGGACAAGATGAACCTACCGATGCAATATGTGCGTAAAAAGCCCAAAGGCTACGGTAAAGATGCTCAAATCGAGGGTGATATTTCCGCAGGTCAACGGGTGTTGTTGGTCGAAGATCTGACCACGGACGGCGGATCAAAGCTGATGTTTGCSGATGCCATTCGCAAAGCCGAAGCYATTTGCGAACATATCTTGGTGATTTTCTATTACGACATCTTTGATAACACCCACGAAATGCTGGCTGAAAACGGCCTGAAACTGCACTATTTGGTCACTTGGTGGGACGTGTTGAAAGCCGCCCGTGCGCAGGGTGATTTTGATACCCGCACGCTTGATCAAGTTGAGGCGTTTTTGAATAATCCGCTGGAATGGTCAAAGGCCAATGGCGGGATTTATGAGTTGCCTGCTAAATAAGGCGAGCGCAATTCAAAGACTGTGCTAGGCTTGCTCAAAACTAAAGTATTGAGCAGGTCACATGCGGATTTTTCTAGCCCTTTTTATCAGCCTAGCCTTGGTTTCATGTGGTGGCGGGAAACGCCGCACGGATAATCCGCCTGAGCCATCCACAGAAACGCAAATACAAAGCCAGACAAAGCCAAAGGTAGCTGTCGCCAAAACCCATGTGCGGTTTAATGATAGCGATCGGTTTGACTGGACGGGCAGGCGGCCTTGGTCTTATGCCGTTCACGGTATTGATGTGTCTAAGTTCCAAGGCGATATTGATTGGCAGACCTTGCCCCGTTCTGGCATTAATTTCGCTTATATTAAGGCCACCGAAGGTGCCGATCATGCCGATGATAAATTCCGTGAAAACTGGCACGCTGCAAAGCGGGCAGGGGTGTTACGCGGTGCCTATCATTTCTATTATTTTTGCCGCACAGGGGCGCAGCAAGCCCGTTGGTTTATCCAAAATGTACCGCGCGACGCAGGCGCTTTGCCGCCCGCATTAGATATGGAATGGAACCATAAATCGCGTACCTGTCGACATCGCCCTAGCCCCGCCAAGGTGCGTCAAGAAATGCACAGCTATTTGTCGATTGTCACGGCGCATTATGGCAAGCGTCCGATCATCTATGTGACGCCTGATTTTTATCATGAAAACAAGCTTTGGCGCATTCATGGCTACGCGTTTTGGCTTCGCTCTGTAGCGGATCATCCATCAGCAAAATATCGCGGTGCAGATTGGCAATTTTGGCAATACACAGGCACGGGTCGTGTTGACGGCATCGCGTCAAATGTCGACATCAACACTTATTCAGGCACGGTGAAGGACTGGAAAGACTGGGTCGCGGCCAATACGCACTAGGCTAGCTAGGGTAGGCTTAAGCCGCAGGGGACTTAAAGTGCTTCGATAGTTTCAAACCCTGACCTTGGTAGTTTGAATTCAAATCAGCGCCGTAAAGAACCTTAGGGATTTCAGCCATATATTCATAGACCAGCCGTCCGACAGATTGCCCGTGTTCTAGTACAAAGGGGGCCTCGTGGCAGCGGACTTCTAGAACACCGCGTGATCCCTTGCCGCCCGCCGCACTGTTGCCAAATCCAGGGTCAAAGAACCCTGCATAATGCACGCGGAATTCACCAACCATTGCCAAATACGGTGCCATTTCAGCGGCGCAATTTGGCGGAATATGAACCGCTTCACGGCTGACTAAAATGTAGAATGCACCAGGGTCAAGGATGATGCGCCCTTGTTCGGCGTAGACAGGTTCCCAGAACTGGGCGGGGTCATAGTGGTTGATTAAATCGAGATCAATCAAGCCTGTATGGGGTTTTGCGCGGTATCCGACCAGATTGTTTTCCATATCCAAATCAACGGAAAATCCCAATCCATGGTCGATTTGTGCGGGGCCATCCACCAGTCCCACATCTTCGTGCAAGACTTCTAACCATTCATCGGTCAGAATCGTTTGCCCACGGCGGAAACGAATTTGGTTTAGCCGCATTCCAGGACGTACAAGCACGGAAAACGACCGCGGGCTGATCTCGGCATAGAGCGGGCCTGTATAGCCCGCCGCAATGCGGTCAAATTCAATGCCACCATCGGTGATACAACGGGTAAATAAATCGACGCGCCCAGTTGAGCTTTTGGCATTCGCCACAGCATTTACATCATCGGGCAGGTTGAGCGCTTCCATTAATGGCACGACATAAACACAGCCCTTTTCCAGTACAGCGCCGTTGGTTAAATCGACTTCATGCATCTGGAATTCGCGCAAACGCGCGGCAACGGTATGGTTTTTTCCTGTCAGAAAGGATGCCCGTACACGGTAGGCTTTATGCCCCAGACGTAGATCCAGACTGGCAGGTTGAACTTGTCCCTTTAGAACAGGTTGTGACGCGGCAATTTCGCCCGTCTTAATCATCGTTTCAATTGCTTGAGACGGTAGAACACCTTGACCGATATGAGACATGTTTTCCCCGCGATGGTAGCCCCCATAATTGGGGTAATTTGGTCGGGCTAGCAGGGTTCGAACCTGCGACCTCTCGTCCCCCAGACGAACGCGCTACCAGACTGCGCTATAGCCCGACTAACAGCGTTGTTATAGCGTGAAAACCTTGCTTGCAAGCAAGATTCTAATGTCCAGCACCTGTTCGGTGCATATTATTGCGCACCATTTTCAAACTGTAATAAAGCGCTTCGATTTCTTGTAGATCATCATGTGAAATTTTGGCAGCCCGCTTTAAGCTATTGGCTAGGGCAGGCACGTGTAACAGCGCCTCTGGCGTGACATTATCGCCTGTCAGCGCAGCAATATCTTCATCGCCCAAATCATCTGGAACAACCGCCTGTTTGGCAGGCTCTTCTTTGGCAACAGGGGGGGCGGCCACAGCGGCTGCAAGCTCAACTTTGGCTGGAGGAGTCTCGTCTTTTTGTGGTGTGGCCTCTGTTGGAGCCGCTTCTTTTTCCACAACGGCATGACGTATAAACGGCGTTTCTTCTTTTTCAGTAGGGGCTTCAACCACAGGCTGTTTGGCCTTCTTAGCCACGCGCACAGCTGGCGCAACAGGTTTTTCCTGCGGCTCTGTAGCACTGCCTATATCCGACAGACCAGCGGTGTCAGACTTTTTCTTGATCGCGACACTGACAGAGACTGGTTGCGATAACGATTGCACATATTTGATACCGTGTTCACGGAAAATAGCCTGCACACCTTTGATCGTGGTGCCATCGTCATGTAAAAGCTTTTTGATGCCGCCCAATAACAGCATATCGGCGGGGCGGTAATAGCGCCGTCCGCCTGCACGTTTGACAGGTTTTATCTGGGTAAAGCGGCTTTCCCAAAAACGCAAAACATGCGCAGGGGTATCAAGCCATTCGGCAACTTCAGTGATGGTGCGAAATGCGTCAGCGGATTTATCCATGTGGGGGACAGCCTATTTTTTGTTGCCCTCGGACACGCGCTCTTTCATCAGATGTGAAGGGCGGAATGTCAGGACACGGCGCGGGGTAATTGGAACTTCTTCACCTGTTTTCGGATTGCGACCCACACGGGCACGCTTGTCACGCAAACTGAAAGTTCCAAAGGATGAAATTTTTACGTTTTCGCCGCCAACCAGCGCATCTGAAATATGCTCTAGGACAGCTTCAACCAGATCAGCGGATTCATTCCGAGACAGTCCAACTTCGCGAAACACAGCTTCGCCTAAGTCCATTCTTGTTAAGGTCTTGTCACTCATAATAAATTCCCCCCTTTTATTTGTCTAAGAGTAGTGAATTGTGCGATTGCGAGTCAACCAGCAGAGCTGATTTTTAACCAAAATAGCGCCTACCAGCGCAAAACAATCGCACCCCAAGCCAAACCACCGCCGATTGCCTCGGTTAAAATCAAATTATTGGGCTGAATCTGGCCGCGTTGCTTGGCAACAGACAGCGCAAGGGGAATCGATGCGGCCGATGTATTGCCGTGATCTTGTACGGTAACCACGACACGGTCCATTGATACGCCCATCTTTTGCGCCGTGCTTTTGATGATCCGTAAGTTGGCTTGATGCGGCACAACCCARTCAACATCGTCGTTGGTTAGCCCGACTTTATCCAAAGCGGCCTTACCCGATGAGGCTAGTTTTTTCACCGCATGTTTGAAAACCTCTGGGCCTTCCATGCGCAAAACACCTGTTGTTTGCGTGGTAGATACGCCGCCATCAACATACAAAAGATTGTTATATGTGCCGTCAGAGTTCAAATCACATGCCAGAATGCCGCGATCGGAAGTCTCGCCCGTGCCCTCTTGTGCCTCTAGGATTAACGCCCCCGCGCCGTCGCCAAACAACACGCATGTGGCGCGATCTTTCCAGTCCATAAGGCGTGAAAATGTCTCGGCACCGACCACCAGAATACGTTTGGCTTGGCCTGAGACAATTAATGAATTCGCCGTTGTSAGCGCATAGGCAAACCCTGCGCAAACCGCTTGYARATCAAAGGCAAAACCCGATGTCATSCCCAAGCGTGCCTGCAATTTCGTGGCCGTAGACGGAAACGTCTGATCTGGCGTTGAGGTGGCTAAAACAATCGCATCAATATCGCTGGCCTCAATGCCCGCGTCGGCCAATGCCGCAATGGATGCCTCATAGGCTAAATCAGAGGTAAATTCACCTTCTGCTGCAAAATGGCGTCTCTCGATACCAGAACGCGACCGTATCCATGCATCACTGGTATCAACAAACGTCTCTAGTTCTGTATTTTCAACAACACGTTTTGGAAGATAATGCCCAATGCCAATTGGAACTGCTCGGATCACGCTCATATTTTGCCTTCTTTATTTTCAGGTAGGTTCTGTATCATTGCCGCCAATTGAACCAGAGGCAACCCGTGCGGCCAATTTATCGGTAAATCCGTTCTTAGCCAGTTGATACGCCAGCGAAATTGCAGCGCTAACACCTTTGGCATCTGCCCCACCATGAGATTTTACAACGGTGCCGTTTAGGCCTAAAAACACACCGCCATTTGCACGGCGCGGGTCAATACGTTTGTTCATACGCGAGAGCGCGCCATAGGCTAGGATACCGCCCAAAAATGAAAAAGGCGTCTGTTTAAAGGCTTGTTTCAGGGATTTGCGCATCAAACCAGCTGTACCTTCAGCGGTTTTCAGTGCCACATTGCCTGTAAAGCCGTCGGTGACGATCACATCCACTTTGTTCGATGGAATATCTGTACCTTCGACGAATCCGACGAATTCAAAACGAGATTTGCTGGCTTGCTCTGCAATACGCTCAAAGGCTTCTTTTAGCTCAATACGGCCTTTGGTCTCTTCGGTGCCCACATTTAGCAAACCGATTCTAGGCATTTCGACGCCCAGACCATTGCGGATATAAGACGCGCCCATCAGCGCATATTGCAACAGATCAGAGGCCTCGGCGCGTACATCTGCACCGACATCCAGCATCACATTCGACCCTTGCGGATTATCTGATGGCCATAGAATCGCAATTGCTGGGCGGTTCACGCCAGGGGCTTTGCGCAGACGGATCATCGATATCGCCATCAAAGCACCTGTGTTGCCACAAGAAACGGCGACTWCGGCCTCTTTATCGCGCACCGCATTAATGCAGGCCCACATGCTGGTATTTTTACCGTTGCGCATCACATAGCTGGGCTTGTCTTCCATGCCGACAGTCTCAGGGCTATGGCGCACAATGCATTTGGATTTTAGCTGAGAGCGCTTTGCAATCAAAGGGGCCAACTGCGCTTCATCGCCATGGACGATAAAGCTAACATCTTGATTTTGCTTCGAAAACGCAAAAATTCCGTCAATAACAGCGGATGGGCCAGCGTCGCCGCCCATCGCATCAATTGACAGAACAATTTGCTTTTTAGCAGACGGGCTTGTCCGATTAGTGTCTGATGACATCAGCTTGTTGCCCGATCTATTTGCTTATGCAGCGTCGTCGTCCAGATCGATATCATCGACCAGAGCAACAACTTGACGGTCATCGTAGTGACCACAAGCAGAACATACGTGGTGGGGGCGTTTTAGCTCACCACAGTTCGTGCACTCATTTGRGTTATCTGCAACCAAAGCATCGTGTGAACGACGGTTGTTGCGTCGTGAGCGAGTAATCTTATTCTGTGGGACAGCCATGTCACAACCTCAATTACGGTGGGAATCTCATCCCAGTTTAGCGTGTTTATTACGTCTTTTCGTTATTGAGAGACGTTTAAAACACACCCTTATACAAGAGCCGCGAAAATACAAAGAAATACGAACTCTGCAAGCGCTTTTTACGCTATTTTGGATCCTTAGCCAACTTATCTTTCAAACCTGCCAAAGAAGCAAAAGGTTTTGCGTCCTGATCGGTCATCGCTTTTGTGCCTGGCTTGGTGAAAACCTGCTGTTTTAACGCCACATTGTTGGCGCGTGGATAGTCAGGGATTGCCAAAGCAACAGCCTCAATCGCGATATCAGCTAGATTGATTTCTGTCGGTAAGGGTTCTGTCGTGTCGTCTAGCTCATTTTCACGTTTGTCATCGTCTTGGCCGAAATTATATCCAGACACATAGGTAATCGACACAGGCACATCCACGCGGGTTTGCACGGGATTGTTTGACACGACACAAGATTGGGTAATCGTGGCCCCCACCTTGGCGCTCAAGTGCCAATCGTTTTTTCCTAATGGTTCTAATTCGCCCGTAATGCGCATTTTGCGCACAGAGAGCACTGACAGGGTTTCAGCCACAACTAAAACGTCGTTATCGTTAAAGTTGACTTCGAATTTCTTTTTCGATGCTTTTGGGAGGTCCGCGATGCGCAGCGGATAAGCGATAGATTGTTTTGTCATAATATTGTGTGAAGTTCTGGATTTCCGAAGATTAACAAGATATTTGATTGTAGAGCATGGTCACGGTATGTGAACAAGAGAAATAAAAGAATAGGGCGACTCGATGGGTAGATTCTCCAAAAAAGTAATGGGTTTAACAAGTGTTATTGTCCTTGCAGGCGTCTTGTCTGCTTGTTCACCAACATTTAAATATCACGGCTACGCGCCCTCTGATGATGAGATGAGCAATATTATTGTGGGTGCAGATACCCGCGAAACAGTCGCCGAGGTTCTAGGGGATCCGACCAGTTCAGGTGTTCTGCCCGATGGTAGCTGGTACTATGTATCCACTAAAATGCGTCATTTTACCTATAAATCCGCCAAACCTGTTGATCGCCAGCTTGTTGCTGTGTCCTTTGATAAAAACGGTGTCGTTGAAAACGTCGAGCGTTTCGGGCTTAAAGATGGCCGCGTTGTAACGTTGAGCCGCAGGGTCACTGCATTGCCTGTAAAAGGGCCTGGTATTTTGAGTCAGCTGCTTGGCAATATTGGTAACTTTGATATTGGTAATTTTACGGGCGGTTAATTCTGTCGAACCGTTTCACTGATTCTATTGTAATATGCGCTTGAGTGGTTCAATTTTTGAAATGACACATGATGTGACCATGACGCGCATTGAAAAAGGCAGCTTTCGTGCCCGTCTTGCAACCACTGCGCAAGACTTGCAAGCCGCCCAACAGTTGCGTCAGCTCTCGTTTTCGGGGGCTGGGGCAGATCCCTTTGATGCCGCTTGCCAGCATGTTTTGATTGAACACTCAGACACAGGCCATCTGGTTTGCAGTTTTCGTTTTATGATCCTCAAAGATGCCCGTGATATTGAGACATCCTATTCCGCACAGTTCTACGATCTTTCAAAATTGCGAAACTTTAACGGTTCTTTGCTTGAAATAGGGCGTTTTTGCCGTGCATCTGATATCACTGACCCAGATATTTTGCGCATTGCGTGGGCGATGATCACGCGGCTTGTTACCCAAAACGACATTCAAATGCTGTTTGGCTGTACGTCTTTTGAGGGAACAAATCCTGATGTATTTGAGGACGCCTTTGCCCTGCTTAAAGAGCGCCACCTTGCGCCCAAACGCTGGGCACCTCAAATTAAAGCGCCCAGAACAGTTGCATATGCCGATAAGCTACGCGGTGTAAAACCTGACCTGAAAACCGCCCAAAAAACCATGCCGCCTTTGTTGCGTAGCTATCTGACAATGGGCGGATGGGTGAGCGACCACGGCGTAATCGATCCCGATATGAATACAATCCATGTGTTCACAGGCGTTGAGATCAGCGCGATCCCCGCAGCACGTAAACGCTTGTTGATGGCCGATGCAGATTAGCCGCCTGTATGGCTCATATGGCGGGTCATTTCCCCGCTAACCGATTGACGATCATAGGAAAAATCATGTCCCTTAGGCTTTAGCGCAATGGCTGCATGTATTGCCTTAATCACGGGGCCGTCATCGTCGGGATTGGCCCGCAATACCGCCCGCAAATCGGCCTCATCCTCTTGGCCTAGGCACTGAAACAATTGTCCGGTGCAGGTCAGCCGCACACGGTTACAGCTTTCGCAAAAATTATGGCTTAACGGCGTGATAAAGCCAATTTTTTGCCCGGTTTCATTCAACCGCATATAGCGTGCAGGGCCGCCCGTGCGTTCGCTTAATTCCGTCAGCGTATAGCTTTGTGCCAGTCGTTTGCGCACATCAGAGAGCGCCCAATATTGATCCAGTCGGTTCTCATTGCCCAAATCACCCATCGGCATGACCTCGATAAAGGTCAAATCCAGCCCCATATCAGCGCACCATGCGACGATGGTTTCCAATTCGTCCTCATTGGTGCCTTTTAGTGCGACCATGTTGATTTTAATCCGCAAATCAGCCGCTTGGGCGGCACGTATCCCGTCCAGAACTTGCTCCAGCCGTCCCCAACGGGTGATGGCTTTGAACTTATCCGCGTCCAACGTATCGAGCGATAAATTGATCCGCTTGATGCCGTAACTTGCCAGCTCATCGGCATATTTACTCAATTGCGAGCCATTTGTGGTCAGCGTTAATTCATCCAAGCCCTGACCTAAATGCCGCGACATCGCTTT
>NVSA01000037.1 GCA_002401045.1 Paracoccaceae bacterium | reverse complement strand
TCCCTTATAGCCGTGGCGCTTGACCCCTTCGATCCATTTCGGGTTCACAACCCGTGATCTGACAACCCGCCCGATTTCATCTTCCAGCGTGCGAATGACAGGGCGTTCAGGGCGTGAATGATCGTTGTGATAAATCGGCCGATCAACACCTTGCAACGTTTTGACCGCCGCCGCCGCGCCGCCTTCAAACTGATAATAATCATCACTGTCTAAAATATCATGCTCGCGGTTATCTTGGTTTTGCACAATCGCATCGACGTTGGACAGTTGGGTTTCCATCGCACCCCGCGCCGCAATTCCGTCACCATCTTTGCCGTAAGCATAACTGCCCCACTCTAAATAAGCCTCGGCTAAATCGGCTTTATCATTCCACAACCGTTCATCAATCATTGCTTGCAGGCCCGCGCCATAAGCGCCAGGTTTTGATCCAAACACACGGTGGTTTTCCGCCCCGTTTGCTTTCGCCGCTGCCGCTGGGTTCATATCATGGGGTTCATCCAAATCCATAATCGTGCGCGCCACAGAATCGACCAATGCAATTTGTTGGGGAAAGGCATCACGGAAAAATCCTGAAACCCGCAAAGTTACATCCACACGGGGACGGTCCAGAACGGACAGTGGTAAAATCTCAAACCCCGTCACACGGCGGTTTGCCGCGTCCCATTTGGGCTTTGCCCCCATCAACGCCAACGCTTGGGCAATATCATCACCGCCCGTGCGCATATTAGCGGTTCCCCATGCGGTCAACAACATGGCACGCGGCCAATCGCCGTGATCTTGAAGGTGTCGCTCAATCAATAAATTGGCCGACTTCCAGCCCAAGGCCCATGCGGTTGGTGTCGGAATCGCGCGACTATCAACACTGAAGAAATTACGCCCTGTTGGCAAAACATCCAAGCGTCCCCGCGTTGGTGCACCAGACGGGGCAGGGGGTACGAATTGTCCATTAAGAGCCGTTAAAAGCCCCTGGATTTCATCCGCCCCACAGGCCTGCACAATCGGGCGAACCTTATGGGTAATGCCGTCGATAACCGCTTTTGAATGTCGCCCAACATCTGTGCCGTTCGCAATGAGTTCTGACGCCAGTAATTCAATCCGTTCAACCGTATCACCCGCACTGCGCCAAGTATCCGTTGATACATCTTGCAAGGCTTGCGGTTTATCATCGCCCCAAGCCTGCGCCATATTGCAATCTAGCGGATCAAAATCTAGACCTAAATCGAGCGCAATTGAGCGTTGTAGTGACGCATCTGCACCCTTCGCTTGTTCGCGCGGGACGCGTACCAGTGCTTGGATCAAATCCGCCTCTAATCTGCCCGTGGGCGATAGCCCAAAAATATGCAATCCATCGCGAATTTGCGCCTCTTTCAATTCGCATAAATACTCATCTAGCTTTGCCAGATCACTGTCTTGATCGTCGCCCGTCATGCCTGCGTCTGTGTCCAGCCCTGTGGCGGATGTCAGAGCTAGAATTTCACGTCGAATATGGGTCAGGCGGCGCGGATCAATCCCAGCCGCTTCATAATATTCATCAACCAAACCTTCTAAATCTTTCAACGGGCCATACGTTTCCGCCCGTGTCATCGGCGGTGTTAGATGGTCGATGATCACTGCCTGCACACGCCGTTTGGCTTGGGTGCCTTCGCCAGGGTCATTGACGATAAATGGATAAATATGCGGGGTCGCACCAAACACAGCCTCGGGAATACAATCTTGCGATAACGCCAAAGCTTTGCCAGGTAACCATTCCAGATTTCCGTGCTTGCCCATGTGGATCAGCGCATCGGCACCAAACTGGTGACGCATCCAAAAATAGAACGCAAAATAGTTGTGCGGCGGCACCAAATCAGGCGAATGATAGGTTTCTTTCGGGTTGATATTATAGCCCCGTGCAGGTTGTACACCGACGACCGTATTGCCAAAAGGAAAGATCGATAAAGCAAAGCTGTTATCTTTGCAAAATGGATCCTTTTCAGGCGCACCCCATTGGGATTCAATGCGTTCGCGGACTTCCCAAGACAGGGTTTTGTAATGCGTCAGGTAAGTCTCCAACGACAACCGCTCCCCGCCTGTACGCGTTGCGCGGTCGGTCAGCCAGTTTGTCGGCCCTGCCGTGATTTGCGCCATCAAAGCCTTACCGTCTTGAGGTACATTTTCCAGCGCATAACCTGCCTTTGACAAATGCGCCAACACGTTCATCGTTGCCGCAGGGGTGTCCAAACCAACACCGTTAGCCAGCCGCCCGTCCTTGTTCGGATAATTCGCTAGAATAATCCCAACCTTGCGATCCGCCGCAGGCTTTTGGCGCAAGCTTGCCCAGTTCTTTGCCAGCTCGGCCACGAATTCAATCCGATCCCCACGGGCGCGGTAGGTGGCAATCGGGCATTGCGTTGCCTCATCAAAAAACGCTTCGCCTTTGAACGACACAGCACGCGATAAAATACGCCCGTCAACCTCTGGCAGGGCGACATTCATCGCAATATCACGGGCAGTCAAACCGTTTAAATTTTCTTCCCACGCCTGTTCCGACATCGCCGACAATACAACCTGAAACACAGGTGATTTTTGCGCGGCGGGCATGACTAACGGATTTTTCGAGCCTTTGTTTTTATCATCTTGATGCGGTGATCCCACTGCGAAACTGGTACAGTTCAAAATCACATCGGGCGCGGCTTTGATAAATAGTGTCTCTAAGGTGGCAACGGACACAGGATCTTTGAGCGAGGCCACAAAGATCGGCAAAGGGTTCAACCCGCGTTTCAGCAAGGATTTCACCAAACGGTTGATCGGGTTCAACCCTGCCCCTTGCAAAAGCGCGCGGTAGAAAATGATCGGCACAACAGGGGCGTCTTGCGTCCACACTGCCTGCGCCGCAGAAAGATCGGCAATCCCTGCACCGGGCCAATAAACCCCTGCACGCAACAACGGCTTGGCGGGTTCAGGGGTGTCGCTACCGTCCAACATGGCTTGGGCATATTGTAAAAAATGGCTGGCATTCTCAGGGCCACCCTCAACCAGATAAGCCCATAATTGTTCCCAATCTTGCGGCGCAATAGTTGATAAATCCAGCAGCTCACGGTCAGGTTTATCATCCCCAGGCAAGGCGGCAAATGCAATGCCAGCAGCACCCAGACGGGCGGCATATTGCTCTAACCCATATTTCCAATAGCCTGTGCCACCCAAGACCCGCGCGATCACCAGTTTGGACTTTGATGCACAATCGTCAATATGCAAATCAACCGACATTGGATGTTGCAAATGCATCATTGAGGCTAACCGCAAACTGGCCTTATCTGCACCCAGTTCACCGTAAGCCTGTGACAGGCTGGCAAGTTCAGTATCAGCGGCTGAAATGAAAACGATATCGGCAGGTGTTTGGCCTAAATCAAACGGTTCTGATCCGTCATCAATACTACCAGATTGGGCCTGTAAAAGATGCATTACAATGATTTTTCCATAAACAAACTGGCGGGATGATCGGGGTAGTTACCAAATTTTTGGCACTGTGAATAACCCAACGACTGGTACAGCTTCACCGCCGCCACCAGCTTTTGACCCGTTTCGATTTTGATGATATTTTGCCCATGTTCTAAGGCTTGATTTTCCAAGTGCTGCATCAGCGATTTAGCCACACTTAAACCCCGTGCCGATTGCGAAACATACAAACGTTTCACTTCGCCGTATGTAGCCTCATTTACCAATGCGACACAGCCAACGGGCACTTGATCTTTACGGGCAACAAAGAACGCAATGTGATCTTTGGCCAATTCATCTGCCGTGAATGTAAAACACTCCTCAGCAGAATAAGCTTCGCGCAATGCTTGTTCACTGCCCTTGATCAGGGCGCGCCCTTCATCGGTTATTGGACTTTCTTGAGTGATCAAAATGCGGTTCATGCCATAAGCGCATCGGTGATTGCAGCGCGGTCAAGACCTGCCTGCCCAATGACCACCAACCGTGTGATGCGCGGTGCATCTCCAAACGGTTTGTCATAATAGCTGTCAATGCGCGGCCCCACGGCTTGCAGGGTCATCCGCATTGGTTTGCCTGTAACCGCGACAAACCCTTTTAGGCGTAAAATATCATGGGCGCGAATAATATCGGCAACCTGCTGTGCAAATTTTGCAGGATCTTCAATCTCGCCGCGTTCAACCACAAAGCTTTCAAACGCGTCATGGTCATGTKCGTGRTGATGRTCGCYCGCGTCGTGGTCATCGTGATGGTGGTGATGYACCTCATGRCGCGCGCYYAAATCATCYTCRGCRCCMAYGCCTTGCCCYARCAAAACATCMAYMGGYAAMGCSCCCATAGASGCCTTGACCACTTGCACCCCGTCRCGACTGTCTGCCTTAAGCTGGGCAACCAGTTTTGACGCCTCATCTGCACTTAGCAAATCCGATTTGTTCACRACAATCATATCWGCACAAGCAACCTGATCTTCGAATAATTCYGACAAAGGCGTCTCATGATCCAGATTCTCATCCATGGCGCGCTGGGCATCTACGGCCTCAACCGAATGGGCAAAGCGCCCTTCTGTCACAGCTTTTCCGTCTACCACTGTCACAACCCCATCAACCGTAACCTTGGTCTTGATCTCAGGCCAGTTAAATGCCCGAACCAGTGGTTGTGGCAGGGCAAGACCTGAGGTCTCAATCACAATATGATCGGGTTTTGGATCCCGCTCTAACAGCTTTTGTATGGTGGGGATAAAATCATCGGCAACCGTGCAACAAATACASCCRTTSGAYAGCTCGATAATATCGTCTTGCGTACAGGTCTCATCGGCGCAGCCTTTYAAGATATCACCATCGACACCCAAATCACCAAAYTCATTAATGATCAGCGCAATGCGTTTGCCTTTAGCGTTTTGCAACATGTGGCGGATCAGCGTGGTTTTACCAGCGCCAAGAAAGCCAGTGACAACAGTTGCGGGAATTTTCTGAGCCATAAGATGTCCGTTCAGCAAGAGGTTTGATTGGTTATAGTAAAGGGTATGCGCCGTGTCATTAGCTTGCTTGTGGCAAAATCCTGCGCTAGTGGGATATATAAGACATACCCTAGTATAAGYGAGATTTKTTTGCCCCCTACAGTGTTCATTTGTTCTAGTTGTCGCCTAGATGATGCAACCGAACCCCAAGGGGACGCATTGGCAACAGCGCTCAAAACGCTTTTTGCCAATGCAGATGATCCTGCTATTCGCGCCTTTAACATCGAAACYTTTGAGTGCATGTCCGCCTGTGCAAACCCGACAGCGATTTCTTTTCGGGCGCATAACAAAGCGGCATATCTGTTTTCAGGCATTGATCCTGCCCATGACCATGATGATATTCTAGCCTTTGCGAAATTGTACCTCGACGCCAARGRYGGCTGGATCGAAGATGCCCGCCCTTGTGGTCGATTGCGCCATTGCCTAATGGGTCGCATTCCTGCGCCAGCCAACATCACGGAACCTGAATAGATGTGCGGGCATTCAACAAGCGATCCCCAACGCTCAACGCGCTATGGGTGTTGCTGTTAAGGGTCGCACTTAGCTCAACTGTGCCAGAGGGCAACGCCCCAATATGTGTCCAACGGGAATAAACCCGCGCCAGCTTTTTACCGTTCACATAGATATGCGCATGGCCTTCGCCTGCAATGTCTGTGGTGTTCACGTTTTGCGGCGTAAAGATAAAATTCGTTGTTATCAGTTCAACATTCCAACCCGATACGGCATCGGGATGTAGAACCAGCTTTAGGGTCGGCGCATTTGTGCCTTGTGGCAAAACGCTAACCTTTGAATGGTCGTGCGCATGATCCATTTTGGCGACGATCTCTACCACATTGTGATCGTGGTCATGCCCGTCCAGTGTGACGCCGTTTGCGGCGGCAATCAAAAAGCCAGCCCCTGTGCCAAAGAACAGACCGATGAATAAAAGAGCCAGAGGTTTTTGCATAAGAATACTCATAGATATGAAAATGTAGGACAGGCCACCCGCAGGTTGGGGTGGCCTGTGTCTTCTAATCGTTGGTGTCTGCGGTTTCGCTTTGCCAGAAATAAGCCGCAAGGAAACCCAAAATTACCCAATTCACCATGCCAACCCCCAACGCACGGCCTGCAAATAGGCTGCCTAATTCAGGTGGTGTTGGGCCTTGGAATGTATCTGGGTGAGGCGCGCCAATAAGGTGCGGAATTAACAGCAATATAATTGCTAAGCCCCAARCAACCCARYTTTTCCCAAAGGCAATAAACCACAGCGCCAGACCYGTTRCCGCAACGGTTGARAACCACCAGATTTGGCGSRCTGARACYTCRGCGGCAGATGTACCAGGTAATTCAGGCGGCAASCCAATGGCAGGGGCAAACTGCACGGTGATGTAGCCTGCAAGCCCCCAAATTAATCCTTGGCGCGGGGTGATGCTTAATCCGCGCTGGTTGGCAAATGCCATCAGGGCAACTAAGATCAAACCATAGCCTGTGTAAAGCAGGGCTTGGAATAAAACACTCAGTGCATTYCGTTGTAAATCAAACGGCCCCAGTTCCATATGGGCGCTGTTYCCMGYCGTKGTYGARTGTACCAAAACACCCGTTTCATAGAGTTCAGCATGCAACAAAACAGGTTGCACGAATACAAATTGCAAAAGGGCGGCAATCAACCCCGTTACAAAACCAGCGAACAAAGCGCTGGTTAATATGCGTGTGAACATGCGTTAGTGGCAGGGAAAGCCAGAGGCATGGCGYACATCATGTGCCGCATCATGCAAGGTGGATGCTTGAACATGGCCTGTGAAAATCACAATGCCAAGACCCAAGAAAGCCATCAGAACAATCGCAGCCGTATTGGATAGAGTCCGCGATTTTGTAAGTGTCGTCGTTGTCATAATTAATCTCCTATACCGTCATCCCCGACGGCTTGATTACGTTTCTCGCAAGGCTGGTTTCCTGACTCGTAGATCATTGCGCGTCGTCTGCCTTCCCAGTGTTTCCACCAGTGGCGTTATTGACGGGCGCTCTCCACATACAGTCGCGGGGGCGGTTGTGGCTTCAGGCCCCTTTTGGGTCGTCCCGTTCCACATTCCCATTTGATCCCCAGACGCTTCGCATCTTATTGGGGAACCATGCCAGTCTTTAATGGCGCTTTGCGCACAGTGGGTCAAGATAGATTCTGATGTGCTAAAGGTCGCAAGGCGCATTTGCATCGCATCCGCGGAACCCCTAATTCTGGGGAAAACCCCAATATGTTGTGGATAACTCTGCCTAAATCGCAATATAGCGGGTATTGGCAGTTGACTCACCACCCAATCCCCCGACAGTTTACCGATACGTAGGAATCATAAGGCAACCGAACTGGTGCAATTCAGCAAACTCAGACTGACAGGCTTTAAAAGCTTTGTGGATCCGACAGAACTTGTGATTTCTGACGGGCTGACGGGTGTTGTGGGGCCAAATGGTTGTGGTAAATCAAACCTGTTAGAAGCCTTGCGCTGGGTAATGGGTGAAAACCGCCCCAAGGCCATGCGTGGCGGCGGTATGGAAGACGTGATCTTTGCAGGCGCTTCAACGCGACCCGCACGAAATTTTGCCGAAGTCGCCTTGTTCATTGATAACAAAGACCGCACAGCACCGCCGTCGTTTAACGATGCCGATACCTTGGAAATCAACCGCCGTATTACGCGCGATGTGGGGTCTGCCTATAAGGCCAACGGCAAAGAAACCCGTGCGCGCGACGTGCAGATGTTATTCGCTGATGCATCCACTGGGGCGCATTCGCCTGCTTTGGTGCGCCAAGGTCAAATTTCAGAATTGATCAACGCCAAGCCCAAATCCCGTCGCCGTATCTTGGAAGAGGCCGCTGGTATTTCAGGCCTCTATCAACGCCGCCATGAGGCTGAGTTGAAACTAAAAGGTGCTGAAACCAATATGGCACGTGTCGAAGATGTGCTTGAACAGTTGGAAAGCCAGATTAACGCCTTGGCTCGTCAAGCTCGACAAGCAGCACGTTACCGCGAAATCGGTGAAAGCTTACGCCATTCCGAAGGTCTGTCGCTGTTTGGCCGCTGGAAAGAGGCCGATGCCACGCGTATGACCGCAGAATTGACTTTGGTTGAGGCCACAAAATCCGCAGGGCAGGCCCAAGCTGAAGCCGCTAAAGCCGTAAGAAATCGCGCTGATGCCGAAGATAAAATGCCCGCATTTCGGGAAGAAGAGGCCACTGCTGGTGCCATCGTACAACGCTTGATTGTTGAGCGCGATACGCTGAACGACCAAGAACGACGTGCGCGTGAAACCATTGCGACACTGACCGCGCGGATTGAGCAGCTTGGCAATGATATTGCCCGTGAAATTGGCTTGAACAAAGACGCCCAAGAAACAATCGAACGTTTGGATTGGGAAAAAGACGCGCTAGAAAAAGCGGCTGTTGGTTATGATGATAAGGTTGAGCTGGCAAATTCGCAGGCACGTGAAGCGGCCTCTGAAATGCAGACACGTGAAGCTGAGCTGGATCAAAAAAGCGAAGACGTGGCGCGGTTGTCTGCCCGCCATCAATCGGCACATCGTAAATTAGAGGATGCGCACACGGTTCTGAAAAAGCGTTCGGATCAAAGCGAAGAAGCCGCAAACTCTGTGGTGTCGGCCCAAGACGGTTTGCAAGATGCGCAAATCCGCCTGACGCAAACCCAAGCGACGTTTGAGACATCAAAAGAAGCGGCGCTGCAGGCGGAAAATCTGCTGACACAAATGGATCAAAACCGCGTTGAGGCACAGGCCACAGACAGTGATGCCCGTGCAGTTTTGTCTGAGGCTGAGGGCGAAACCAATGCACTGGGCGCAGAGGTCGGCGCATTAGAGCGGGTGATCGCGCGCAACAAAGCGACGGGCGCACAATTGATCGATGATGTGCGTGCAAAAGCGGGCTATGAAGCGGCGTTAGGTGCGGCATTGTCTGACGATTTGAAAGCCCCCATTGTTGGCCCCGAAGGGCTGTCAGGCTGGGCAAAGCTTACGGATTATAATGCCAGCGCGGCACTGCCTGCTGGTGTGAAACCTTTGGCGCAATATGTAACAGCCCCTGATGTTTTAGCGCGTCGTTTGACGCAAATCGGTTTGGTTGACCGCGCCGATGGGGCGCGCTTGCAATCAAAACTTTCCCCGGGTCAACGTCTGGTGAGTATTGATGGGGATTTGTGGCGTTGGGATGGCTTTCGTGCTGGCGGAGACGATACTCCGACCGAAGCCGCCCTGCGTTTGCAACAAGAAAACCGCCTATCTGAATTGCGCGAAACATTCCACGTTGCCGAAGCCAAAGCCGTCATTGCGCGTAACGCCTACAGTCATGCGCATGATGCTTTGAGCGCTGCGACCCAAGCGGATCATGATGCCCGCCGTGCACGTAAAGCGGCAGATGATGCGGCAACCGATGCAACCCGCCAGATGTCGCGTGCTGAGGCAGATTGTGACATGTTGGCAGGCAGACTAGAAACTTTACAATTGGCCAAAACCCGTCTGGAAGAAGAAACTACCGCCGCACGTCTGGCGTTAGAAGAGGCCGAAGTTGGCATTCAAGGCCTTGGTGATCTTGGTGATGCTCGCGCAGATATTGAAACGTTGAAAGTCGGCGTCGAAGGGGCGCGGATGAAAATGCTGACCAAGCGATCCTTGCATGATGAAACCCGCCGTGAAGGGGATGCCCGTCTAAAACGATCACAAGAAATTACCAAAGAAGTTAGCGGCTGGAAATACCGTTTGGAAACCGCTGGCAAGCGGATCGCCGAACTGGAAACCCGTAAAATCAGTTCTGAAGCTGAACTAAAAATGGCCACGGCCGCCCCCGATGAAATCACAGCAAAACGCGATGAATTATCGTTATCAATTGATACGGCAACTGTGCGATTAAAAAACGCGTCAGATACCCTAAGCGTGGCTGAAACAACCTTGCGAACTGCCGAGAACCAAGAACGTGAAGCGGAACGCGGCGCATCGGCTGCACGTGAAGCCCGTGCACGGGCTGACGCAGTGAATGATGCGGCGCATGTGCAGGTTTCCACGGCGGCAGAGCGTATTCAAGATGAGTTGGAAACCGACCCAGAATCCTTGTTGGAACAGTTGGAAATCAACCCAGAACAAATGCCTGATGCTGTGCAAGTTGAAAACGATGTGATGCGCTTGCGCCGCCAACGCGAAGCCTTAGGTGCGGTGAATTTACGTGCCGAAGAGGACGCTATCGTGGTCACTCAAGAACGCGATACATTGGCGCGTGAAAAAGACGACCTTGAAGCGGCCATTCGAAAATTACGCGGTGGGATTGCAGGGCTAAATAAAGAAGGCCGTGAGCGTTTGTTGACTGCTTTTGACGAAGTAAATAAAAACTTTGCAATCTTGTTTACCCATTTGTTCGGCGGTGGTGAAGCCAATTTGGTGTTGGTCGAAAGCGACGACCCGCTAGAGGCTGGCCTTGAAATTATGTGTCAACCACCGGGCAAAAATCTATCGACACTTTCCTTGCTTTCAGGTGGCGAGCAAACCCTTACAGCACTGTCTTTGATATTCGCCGTATTCTTGGCAAACCCGTCTCCGATCTGTGTTCTTGATGAGGTTGACGCACCGTTGGATGACGCCAATGTTGCGCGATTTTGTGACTTACTTGATGAAATGACAACACGCACAAAAACCCGCTTTTTGATCATCACACACCACGCTGTCACGATGTCACGTATGAACCGTTTGTTCGGCGTGACAATGGCTGAACAGGGCGTTAGCCAGTTGGTTTCTGTCGATCTTGAGCAAGCCGAAGAAATGATAGACGCCTAAGAACAAGCCAACTGAAGGTGCCCCAAGGTGGTGATTAAATTGRCAGGTGCYAGYTGAAACCATGTGTGGGAACCTTTTTCGGTTCGGGTGACCAGACCGCAGGTTTCTAACATTCTTAAATGATGGGTCAAAGGTGCGGTCGGCATTTTACTTAGGGTTTGTAAGTGCCCGTAAGTGAGGCGTTTTTTATCTGCTTGAAGTAATATAAAAAAKAGACGCACACGCCGCTTATGGGCGAGTGCTTTAAATATTTGGGCGATGGCTTGCGGGTTTTGCATCCTAGGTTTCCTATTACTAACGTGATTGATAACTAANCCAGTAAACTAGTTTAGTTTCTAAAAAGTTAGCAAAATGYCTCTAACCAGAATACCGGCTTCACAAGCTGGTTAAGCTCGATTCTACGCCGTTAATTACAACCGTCCCAGTAAAGCACGCGTCGGCCATGCATCTGCTGGTAGCTTCAAACGTTTTTGCTCTTTTTGCACGGCAGCGCGTGTTTTGGCTCCTAAAATACCGTCAACTTTACCCACATCATGGCCTTTGGATTTCAACTTACGTTGCAATTTCTTCATATCCGTTGCTGAAAAYGCAGGATCAGGCCTACCCTTTAGAAACGYTGGGGCACCTGCAAGGCGTGTCGCGAAATAGGCCGCCGTGGTCACATAGACCAGCGATTTGTTCCACTCAAAATATACGTGAAAATTCGGCATTGCTAAAAACGCAGGACCTTTGCGGCCTTGGGGGAGCATCAAGGATGCTTTCAGTGATCCGCTTGGCATTTTACCCCGTGYTTTGACGCCTTTACTTGCCCAATAGGATACAGGTTTTGACTTATCCAAACCCGTTTCATTCCAGTTTAGGTTTTYCGGAACCGTTACCTCGACCAACCAAGGTTGGTTGGCTTTCCAACCTAAATCCCTTAGCAATCGCGCCCCAGTATGCAGYGCATCTGGCGCACTGGTTTTCAGCCGTACACGTCCGTCGCCATCACCGTCTACACCGCGGTTCAAAATGTCCTCAGGYAACATCTGAACCATGCCAATTTCACCAGCCCACGCGCCTTTTGTCGTGGCAGGATCAAAATCACCCCGTTCGTATAATTTCAGCGCTGCAAATATTTGCGGGCGGAACAGGTTGGGACGACGGCAATCATGTGCRAGGGTAACCARGGCATTCARCGTRTTGAAATTGCCTTGAACAGCWCCATAATCSGTYTCTAATGCCCAAAACGCRGTTAAAACTACGGGTTGCACACCGTATTTTTGCTGTATCTTGGCAAATGTRTTTTTATATTTGGCCATATTTTTACGGCCGTTATTCATACGCCCTGAACTAATTGAGCGTGCCGCAAATTTTGTGAATGTTAGCTGAAACACCGCTTGCGAACGATCAGCCTTTAAGACTTTGGCATCAGGCTTGGCACCCCGAAAGAACTTTTCGACGGTCGCTTTGTTATGTCCCTTAGACACCGCTTCAGCCTTGGCTTTGCCGAGCCAGCTTGAAAAACTACCGCCGCAGGTTTTGGACAAAGCAATCGAAGGTGCGCCAAAAATCAGCGCGCCACATAAAACAATACGGGATAATAACATCAAAGCCTCTGGGGTCAGTTAATCTATATTAACTGCTTAACCCAGTGACGTGTTTGACTTCAAGGAAATCTTCGAAGCCCCAAATGCCGCCCTCGCGACCATTGCCCGATTGCTTGTAGCCGCCAAAGGGTGACGGGCAACGGCTGCCCTCGCCATTGATCCGCACCATGCCAGATCGCAAACGGCGTGCAACGCGCCCCGCTTTGTCGGCATCTTGGGTCTGTAGATAATTGGTCAAACCGTAAACCGTGTCATTGGCAATTTCTATGGCGTCTTCTTCGGTATCAAACGGGATGATTGACAATACAGGGCCAAAAATTTCCATCTGGGCTAGGGTCATATCATTGGTGACATCGGCGAAAACCGTTGGGCGAATATAGTAGCCTTTGTTCAACCCCTCA
Source organism: Paracoccaceae bacterium (assembly GCA_002401045.1). Taxonomy (GTDB): domain Bacteria; phylum Pseudomonadota; class Alphaproteobacteria; order Rhodobacterales; family Rhodobacteraceae; genus Amylibacter. The sequence goes on along the minus strand of NVSA01000037.1, from coordinate 1,638 downwards.
GGCCGCCCAATGCCCCCCGCGACAAGCCGTGCTTCTGACATGCCCGCCGAAATCATTTCTTGAATTTKCTCAAATTGTGAYTTGTTAACMACRGGGCCAATATGRTGGCCGTGTTGCGTYGGATCACCCGCCTTAGTCTTGGCCGCGACWCTCGCCGCTTGTTCCACTGCTTGATCGTAACGCGACCGCTCGACCAACATGCGTGTCGGTGCATTACACGACTGACCTGTGTTGTTGAAGCAATGCCGCGCGCCGCGAATAACGGCTTTCTCATCGGCATCGGCAAAGATGATATTAGCGCCTTTGCCACCCAATTCTAACGACACCCGTTTGATGGTTTCTGCGCCTGCCTTTGTGATCAGCCGCCCCGCACGGGTTGATCCTGTAAAGCTGACCATGTCGACRTCGTTATGYGATGACAGCTGACTRCCGACACCTGCGCCATCGCCATTGAGCATGTTGTACACACCTTTGGGGAAACCTGCCGCCTCAATAACTTCACTAAAGATCATCGCGGATAGRGGGCTTTCCTCGGACGGTTTTAAAATCACCGTACAGCCAACKGCCAGCGCAGGAATAACCTTTAGCGTCACTTGGTTCATTGGCCAGTTCCACGGCGTGATCAACGCGCAGACCCCAATGGGCTCACGAAAAATACGTTCATGGGGGGATTTTGGCCAAGGGGTTTCTTCGAATTTGATCTGATCAAAAGTATCGATAAACCCTTTGATATGCCCCGCACCCGCACCCACTTGTGCGCTCATTGCCAGATCAATCGGCGCGCCCATCTCCATTGAAATGGCGTGTCCAATATCATCGCTACGTTTTAGATATTCGGAGTAAAGCGCTTTGATTAAATCCAGACGATCCGCAGGGCTGACCTGTGACCAGCTATCAAACGCGGCTCTTGCAGCGCTTACTGCCGCATCAGTATCAGCTTGGTCGCCTAGGGAAATCACGGCGCAAGCGTCTTCCGTGGCGGGATTAATAACATTCAAATCACGCGTGTTGGCAGGGGCTACCCATGCGCCATTGATGTAAAATTTGCGTTTATCTAACATGATCTGTGTCCCAAAATGTGTTGTACTTATTAAAGACTTACACCTGTTTTGCCCAAAGACAAGGTTGTTTCAATAAGATTTGACCCGCTTGGGGCAAAGGCCTAGTCTTTTAGGTGATTCAGCATTTTAGGAGATATAAAATGGCATTACGCATCAACGACACGGTTCCAAATTTCACCGCCGAAACCGATCAAGGCACCTACAAATTTCACGATTGGATTGGCGATAGCTGGGCGATTTTGTTCAGCCACCCCAAAGATTTCACCCCTGTTTGCACCACCGAATTCGGCGCGGTTGCCCAATTGGCAGATGAGTGGGAAAAACGCGGCACCAAAGTCATGGGCATTTCCGTAGACGGTGTTGCTGATCACAAAAAATGGAAAGGTGATATTGAAAAAGCGTCAGGTGCCAAAGCAGGTTTTCCGATCATTGCCGACGAAGATTTGGCCGTGTCCAAAGCGTTCGATATGCTTCCAGCCGAGGCCTATATGCCCGACGGTCGCACGCCCGCTGACAGTGCAACCGTGCGCTCAGTTTTCATCATCGGGCCTGATAAAAAATTAAAACTATCCATGAC
>NVSA01000036.1 GCA_002401045.1 Paracoccaceae bacterium | reverse complement strand
AATTCAGGATCAATTAATGCCTTTGCATAACGCGGTCTTTACCGAACCTGGTCTTTGTGGCGCAAAATACGGCGCATCTGTTCTGGGCAAATGTGCCGACGATGTACGCTTGCCGCTGACGACCTTGTCAGATGACACCAAAGCACTGATGAACAAAGCCATGCGTCATGCTGGGCTGATTAACTAGCCAATGGCGGCCAAGAAAAACACAACCGACAATAACAAGCTGGTCGCGGAAAACCGTCGGGCGCGCTATGATTATGCCATCGAGGATACTGTTGAATGCGGTATGGTTTTGATGGGGTCAGAGGTTAAATCTATGCGCATGGGCGGTGTGAATATCACTGAAAGCTATGCGGATATTGAAAACGGCGAGTTGTTTTTGATTAACAGCTCAATCGCACTCTATGCCCAAGCCCGTAATTTTGGGCATGAAGAAAAACGCAGACGTAAATTGCTGGTGTCCAAGCGTGAACTGGCTCGGTTTTGGCAATCTATTGGCCGCAAAGGCATGACGCTTGTACCGTTGAAACTGTACTTCAACGACAAAGGTCACGCCAAGCTATTGCTCGGTGTCGCCAAGGGTAAAAAGAACGCTGACAAACGTGACACTGAAAAGAAACGCGACTGGCAACGGCAAAAAGCGCGACTGCTACGCGAACACTGATTTTATAGAAAACTTGAAATAATAGTGTTCCTGATTATGTTGAGGGCAGCCTTTGTGTGAAAAAGGCGCAACAAAATAGGGGAATTATTATGGAAGCACTAATCATTCAACTTATCTCAGGCGCGATTGGCGGTAATGTCGTTGGCGGTCTGGTGAAAAACCTAAACATGGGTGTTTTGCTAAATTCAATCGCAGGCATTGTTGGCGGCGGCATTGGCGGCAACATTCTAAGCGCAATAGGCGGCGGTGGCCTTGAAGGTATTGCGGGCCAAATTGCTGGCGGCGGCGTTGGCGGCGCTGTGGTTTTGGCAATCGCAGGTGCAGTCAAAAACATGATGAACAAAGACTAACCTAGCTTTAGCTTTCAAAGCGCGATCAGGGAAACTTGAGCGCGCTTTTTTGTGCTCTTGCGCCTAGAAAATGACGGGTTAAGGTGGCTGTAATCTTATAAGGATTGTCAGCCCATGACGCCACATTCTTCGCGCCCCTTAGTCACAACAGATTGGCTGGCGTCAGCGCTTGGGCAAAAAAAGTTATGCGTATTAGATGGCAGTTGGCATATGCCTGCGGCGAAACGCGATGCGGTTGCCGAGTTTGAAGCCCAGCACATCAAAGCCGCGCAATTTTTTCACAATGATGAAATCAGCGACCTAACATCTGATTTGCCCCATATGATCCCGACGGCCACGCAATTTGCAAAGCAAGTTTCAGCGCTTGGGGTAAGGGATGACAGCCATGTCGTGGTCTATGACACCAGCGGTATATTTTCAGCCGCAAGAGTACGCTGGTTACTACGCTACTTTGGCCTGCAAAATGTATCTGTTTTGGATGGCGGGTTGAAAAAATGGCTTGCCGAGGGTCGCGCAGTTTTCAACCAACCCGAAACGCCCTATGCTGGGACATTATCTGCCCGTGCAAATACCGCAATGATGCGAACTGCCCCGCAAGTTTTGTCCGCCAGTAAAGATGCCAGTGCGCAGATACTCGATGCGCGCAACCCCGAACGGTTTGAGGGCAAAGCCGCTGAACCCCGCGCAGGCCTACGCTCAGGTGCTATTCCGAATTCCAAAAATGTCTTTTTCAAAACCGTTTTAAATGAGGATGGCACTTTGAAATCGACGGCAGATTTAAAACATGTTTTCGCCGACCAAGGTGTGGATTTAAAACGCCCCATCATTACCTCGTGTGGGTCAGGCGTTACCGCCGCAGTTCTGCTGTTGGCACTTGAAACCCTAGGCCACAATGATACAGCGCTTTATGATGGATCATGGTCTGAATGGGGTGGTTTGAAAGACTACCCTATAATGCAAGACTGATTACCCAAAGAAGGAAATATTATGCTCGATAAACTCAAAGCTTTACCTGCCGATAAAATTCTTATGCTATCGACGCTTTTTCGTGCCGATGAACGTGACACCAAGGTTGATCTTGGGGTGGGTGTTTACAAAAATGCCGAAGGGCATACGCCCATTATGCGTGCGGTAAAAGCAGCTGAAAAGCAACTTTGGGAATCCGAGAATACCAAGAGCTATACCAGCCTGCCTGGGGACGCTGCTTTCCACAAGGCCATGCGCGATTTGATATTGGGCGACAGTGTTGACCATGCCCGCGTTTCGGCCTGTGCAACACCTGGTGGGACGGGCGCTATTCACAATGTTTTTGAGACTATCCAGATGACAAAATCAGGGGCGACAGTTTGGTTGTCGAACCCGACATGGGCAAACCATCCGTCTATTTTGAAACATCTTGGTATGAAGACAGCCACCTATGATTACTTTGACGAAGCCACTTGTGCGGTTGATTTTGATGCGATGATCAAAAGCCTAGGTGACGTTCAAAAAGACGATGTTGTTTTGCTACACGGCTGTTGTCACAATCCAACGGGCGCGAATTTGAATGAAACACAATGGCAAGTCGTTGCGGATTTATTGTTGGAAAAAGAAGCCATTCCGTTCATTGATATTGCCTATCAAGGGTTTGGTGACGGCTTGGATAAAGACAGCTACGGCACACGTTTGTTGGCGTCTAAATTCCCAGAGATGATGATCGCGGCGAGCTGTTCAAAGAACTTTGGCATTTACCGCGAACGCTGTGGTTTGGTGTTGGCAATTTCAGCGGATGCTGATGCGGCAAAAATCACCCAAGGATCGTTAGCCTATTTGAACCGTCAAAACTTTAGCTTTCCACCCGATCACGGTGCCCGCCTTGTGACCATGGTTTTGACCGACCCTGCGTTGCGCAAAGATTGGGAAGAAGAACTTGAAGCGGTGCGTACAGGCATGTTGGATTTGCGCCAAAAGCTAGCGAATGGTTTACGCCGTGAAACAGGTTCAGATCGCTTTGGTTTTATCGCCGAGCATCGCGGAATGTTTTCACGCCTCGGTTTGACCGAAGCGCAAGTTTTACGCCTGCGCGATGAACATGCAATCTATATGGTCGGTGACAGTCGTATTAATATTGCGGGGCTGAATGACAGCAACGTGGATATTATTGCCAAGGCAGTGGCGTCAGTTCTTTAGCCGCGTTTCAGCATTTTACGAATTTGGTGGCCGATGGAAACGTCGGCCTTTCCTTTGACCAACCATGAAAATGCAAAGGCCCAGACACCGATTGCTTCCGCCCAAAAAACAGTATCCCAACTGATAACCCATATTTCAGCGGCGGGTGATCCAAACTGTTTAACTAAGAATGACGCAACAATACCGATAAGTCCTACAACAATCAGCTTACCACATAGGCGGTAAATCCAACGGCGACTGACGGTATTAGTGTTGGGGAATTTCACCAAACAAAATACCGCCAGGCAGGCAAAGAAAGTAAGTGCACTGGCAAAATGTACATATTGGGTCAATGTCTTGCCCAATATACTTTGCGTCAAAGACAATGCCACATCCTGCCCGCCCCCCACAGGAAACAATGCCACCAAAATCGCACTTGCCCCTGCAATACGCGCTAACATTGCATCGCTTAGAAATTCACCTTGTTGTTTTTCATAGCCCTTATAGGCAAACAAAAAGACCCCGATCGCACACATTGTTCCAACAAAAATTTCCCGCAATGGGCTGTGAAACGTATCACTGATTGAAGGGCAAATGGTGTTTGGCTCTGCCAGCGTTCCTGAACAAATTTGCCCCTGCATCAACACGCCGCCAAAAATCAAAATCACGGGCAGTGCCAGTCCTAAATATCCCAAAGCTTGGCGGACATGGTAAAGTGACATGATTGCATCGTTGGTTGTGGACTGAGCGTTCATAGGTCTTCCTTAAGTAAATTTAAGTAAATAAATACAACTATGAGTGTATAGTTATAGACTTGTCAAGAATTTCGGATGGCGTTACTGCGGGCAAGCTTCATGAGAAGCAAAAGTGTCCGCTACCTTTTCAAAACGGAGAAAAAATGAAACGTGGTCTTATCTTTGGCGTTATCGCCATGGCAGCGATTGTTGTTGCCTCAAATATTCTTGTACAATTCTTATTGGGTGATTGGCTGACTTACGGTGCCTTTACCTATCCTTTTGCCTTTTTGGTAACCGATTTAATGAACCGTATTTACGGGGCGCGTGCCGCGCGAAAAGTTGTTTTTATCGGCTTTATCGCAGGGGTTATCTGCTCCTTTATTGGCACTCAAATCATCGGCGAATTTGGTCCTTTGGTCACAGTGCGCATCGCCCTTGGGTCTGGGATTGCCTTTCTCGTCGCGCAATTGGTTGATGTGTTTATCTTTGACAAATTACGCAGTGGTACATGGTGGCGCGCGCCGTTGGCGTCAACGCTGATCGGGTCTAGTCTAGATACAGCGTTCTTTTTCAGCATCGCATTCGCGGCAAGCCTGTCGTTTATTGAACCCGCAAATGATGTCAGCTGGGCAGGTGAAATGTTGCCCATTTTAGGTGTAGGGTCTGTTGCACCGCTATGGGTCAGCCTTGGAATCGCCGATTGGTTAGTCAAGCTGTCGCTTGCATTGATCGCACTAATCCCATTTCGCATGATCGCCACACGTCTGCAAAACCGTACAGCTTAATTCACGCGTCTTGCTTAGACTTTAATTTTGAGAAGAGCCCGTATTTTACAATGCGGGCTCTTTCATTTGTAACATGTTAAGTTTGCGCCTATATCTTGGCCGTAAGATAAAGGAACACAGCCATGGCGCGCCGCCCGACATTAAAAGACGTAGCACAAATGGCACGCGTCAGCGAAATGACGGCCTCACGGGTGTTGCGCGGCAAAGGGGAAGCATCGGCGCATACCAGCGACCGCGTACACGAAGCCGCAAAGACAATCGGTTATGTTCCGAACCAGATTGCAGGGTCATTATCCTCAAGCAAAGTTAATTTGGTTGGCGTGATTGTACCATCCGTTAGCACATCGGTTTTTTCCGAAGTTTTAACGGGCATCATCAGCGTGTTGAAAGAAACCCAGTTACAACCCGTTTTTGGCGTGTCGGATTATGATTTAGACACCGAGGAAAGCGTCATTCGACAAATGCTATCCTGGCAGCCTAGCGGGTTGATTGTGACGGGTTTAGAACATACGGACACTGCACGTAAAATGATGAAAAATGCAGGTATCCCGATTGCAGAGATTATGGATACTGACGGTGATCCGATTGATATGAATATCGGCGTGTCGCATATTCAAGCGGGCTATGAGATGGGCAAAAYGATGCTGTCGCGTGGCTATAAAAACTTTGCTTTTATTGGCAATAAAATTGACACTGATTTTCGAGCGGCAAAACGACTGGCAGGGTTCAACCGCGCTTTGCAAGAAGCAGGCTTATCATTGAACAAACAAGTCAGTTTAAACGAGGTATCGACCTTACTTGCAGGCAAGACTGCGACGCGTGATTTACTGCAAGACGCCCCCGACATTGATTGCATTTATTTCACCAGTGACATGTTGGCGGCAGGCGGTTTGATGCATTCAATTGAGGCAGGTATCACTGTGCCAAATGACCTTGGGCTGGCTGGGTTTAACGGGCTTGATTTGCGTCTGGGACTACCAGCGCTGACCGCAACGACCAATGCGCACCGCCAAGAAATTGGCGAAAAAGCCGCACAAATGATTATTGCCGCAACGCAAAATGCAGGTGTCGTTAGCCCAAAAATTGTAAACTATGATCCCGAAATTGAGATCGGGGATACATTGTGACCATTGAGATAAACCCCACGCTGTCGATTGAAGACTGGGAGGTTACCGAAAGTTTCCACCGATCCTCAGGCCCTGGCGGGCAGAACGTCAATAAGGTGTCCACAGCTGTCGAGTTACGGTTCGAAGCGGCACGCTCCCCTAGCCTACCCGCCCATGTTAAAAATCGTTTGCGCATTTTAGCAGGGCGTAAATGGACGAAAGACGGTGCCCTTATCATTACCGCAGAAAAACACAGATCACAGGCGATGAACCGACAGTTGGCACAAGAAAAGTTGGTCGAACTCATTCAATCAGCCACGATACGGCCAAAATATCGCGTTAAAACACGCCCAACAATGGCATCAAAGCGCCGACGGTTAGATGCCAAAAAACAACGCGGCACGATCAAATCGTTACGACGCAAACCGCACGACGGCTGAATTTTCTAAAACTTAACGCGTTATTCACTTTATAGGTCGATTTTCAAACCTTATGAAAATCGGGTTATATCTATGGAGCATCCTAAGTGTATTGCTGGTAATCAGCACGGCACCAAGCTATGCAAAACCATCCTGGAAATTTCCCAAGTTTGAAACCATAACGGGTGGCATTGTACGCTATCCAAATTCACTGCAACCTAGTGAAAATACCAATGGATACGGCGAGGGGTTTATAAAGATCAGCCTGCCTGTCTGGACAGTAAAGAAAACTAAATTATCGGTATTTTTTCGCAACTTCTATAATCGTGACGCCAAACAATATGGTTGGAACAACCGTTCCAAATACGCGGCGGGACTGAATATTGAACACAAATTTTCCAAAAAGCTCTCGGCAAATATTTCTGTGGCCTATGAATGGGATTACCGTTTGGGATCAGGTGCTCTCAAAACAGGTGTGCGGGCAAATGCCAATTATTTTTACTACGATGGGCATTGGCGTAATAAGCCCAACGATCATAATGGCAAATGGTTTTTACAAAACTCTTGGTTCAAAACATGGGGGTCGTTGACCTTTCCCGAAAGTCTGGAGCGTGGAAATTCGAACGTCTCGTTTATCACGGGGGGCGAAGTTGCATGGGCCTTTGTGCGCAATAACAAAAAACTGCAATATGTACCCTTTGTTGAATTCACGATTGCCATCGACAGCTATGGGCTGAAAGCTAATAATAAGATYATCCCTGCGGCGGGCTTTAAACTACGTAAATCCATCAAAGKTGGTGAAATGACGATAGGGGCCAARGCTCTTGTGGATCACCGCTGGAGTAATAGCACCACAAAAGCAGGTATTGGCATCTTTGCGGGTTGGTACAAAGGGTTCTAGACAGTATCTCTTTTCAGGCGTATATCCCGCCCCATGCAAAAAATTGTCGTCRCCGCCCTATATCATTTTTCTAAGTTTGAAGATTACCAATCTTTGCAAGCACCCCTTCAACGCGCTTGCGATGATGTTGGGGTCAAAGGATCGCTGCTGTTAGCCTATGAAGGCATTAACGGCACCATCGCKGGANCCNGCGCRRSSRTKKWWAMRKYGYTSKCSSMMATYYRMRMAYWRYSYSGGKSTKCWSMSYYYKARMMYRRARAMWRTYCYRCASGGMWSATGCCGTTTTTGCGCATGAAGGTGAAATTGAAAAAAGAAATCGTCACCATGGGGCAGCCCCAAGTCGACCCCAACCTGAACGTGGGCAACTATGTCGCCCCCAAAGACTGGAACGATCTAATCACCCAAGACGATGTGGTCGTGATCGACACACGCAATGATTATGAGGTCGAAATCGGCACTTTTAAAGGTGCGATTGACCCGCTCACAAAATCCTTTGGTGAATTCCCGCAATGGTGGGAAGAAAACAAAGACCGTTTTCACAACAAACGCGTGGCTATGTTTTGCACAGGCGGTATTCGCTGTGAAAAATCCACCAACTATTTGTTGGGTGAAGGCGTCAAGGACGTCTACCACCTAAAGGGCGGTATCTTGCAATATCTTGAAGATATCCCAGCCGATGACAGCACATGGGAAGGCGAATGTTTTGTGTTCGACAGCCGCGTATCGCTGAAACATGGGCTGGTCGAAGGGAAATACGATTTGTGTTATGCCTGCCGTATGCCCCTATTGCCCACAGATTTTGAACGCCCCGAATTTGAAAAAGGCGTGTCATGTCATAAGTGCATCAACGCAACCGACGAAGACCGCAAAGAACGCTTTCGCGAACGCGAAAAGCAGGTTCGGTTGGCCGAGGAGCGCGGGACCACCCATATTGGATGATCCATCCCTTTGGATGTATGGCACTTTGGTCATTATCGCATTTGTTGCGGGGACGATTGATGCGATTGYTGGCGGCGGTGGTTTATTAGTTTTACCTGCACTTTTATTAGCAGGGATTCCCCCGCTAGAAGCACTCGGAACCAACAAGTTGCAAAGTTTATTTGGAACAGGAACCGCAAGCGTTACATTCTACCGCAAAGGATATCTGGATATATCCAAAGACTGGTCCGTGGCCTGCGCCTGTTTTGTCGGCGCAATTATTGGCGCATTTCTGGCAACGACGATCCCAACGCAAATACTTGAAAAGGTTATGCCAGCCGTTTTAATTTTCATTGCGCTCTATTTTTTATTCCAAAAAANTCTATCGAMTGATCCCCGTCCAAGTCTGGTGTCCCCTTTCCTAATGGGGTTGRGCGTGCTGCCAATGGTCGGGTTCTATGACGGTATCTTTGGCCCAGGAGCAGGCAGTTTTTATATGCTCGCGCTGGTATCCTTGGGCGGTTTTGGCATTTTAAAAGCAACGGCAAAAACCAARTTTATGAACTTTGCATMAAACCTTGGCGGGTTTGTTGGGCTTGCCGTCGTAGGTGCCGTAATCTGGCCGATTGGRCTGTCYATGGCATGTGGTCAAATTGCSGGGGGATACCTTGGAACCAAACTTGCAATCAAAAACGGTGCCAAACTTATCCGTCCCCTGCTGGTGACAATCTGCGTTGCACTGGCGATCAAGCTCTTGTTGCAATAGCCGCCCGCGCCCGAAGTGGTTTTTCAATCACAGGGAAATGCACAATTGCAGAAAACGCCCCAACGCCAACRCCCACCCACCAAACGGCGTTGTAATTACCATAAATATCATAAAGCCGCCCGCCCAGCCAAACACCCAAGAACGACCCTAACTGATGGCTAAAAAACACGATGCCATAAAGRGTWCCCATRAAGCGCAAACCGTAAATATACCCTACCAAACCAGAGGTCAGTGGCACAGTTGCCAGCCACAACAAACCCATACAGGCGGCAAACAGCAAAACTGTCAGCGGGGTCATGGGCAACAAAATAAAGGTACCTGCAACAATCGTGCGACCAATATAAATCCCTGCCAACAAATGTTTTCGCTGGTAGGTTTGCCCCAATTTTCCTGCCGTGATTGTCCCGATGATATTCGCCAATCCGATCACCGCAATCGACAACGCCCCCAATGACGAAGTAGTTTTCACCCCGATRCTTGCCAARAAACTRTCAGGGGAAATCGTACTACAGGCTTCGGTCACRAAGGCAGGAAAATGCGCGGTTATAAAGGCCAGCTGAAAACCGCATGAAAAGAAGCCTAGAAAGATAAGCGTGAACGACGGGTCGCGAAATGCTTTACCCAAGATATCTTTCAGTGTTTCGTTCAAATCATCGCTACTTTGATCAATGGGTTTTCCCATTAAGGGTAACAATAAAAGCGAGGCCAATATGGCGGCCGAGAAGATCATAAAAACGACGCTCCAATTCATGAAGCCCAGCAAATATTCGGCCACAGGCGGGCCAAATATTTGCCCTGCAGAACCAACCGCCGTTGCCACACCTAATGCCATGGATCTGTTTTCATCCGATGCCGCCCGCCCGACAAGCGCAAGGATGACTCCAAAGCCCGTTCCTGCCACGCCAAAGCCTACAAACAAAGCAAAGAATTGGTGTTCCCCTGGCGTGGTGGCGTAACTGGATAACAGCAAGCCCAACGCATAGATGACAGCGCCTAGAATAATGGCTTTGCGGTCGCCAAACTTTTCTGCGATTGCCCCGAAAATAGGTTGACCAAACCCCCATGCTAAGTTTTGCACGGCAATTGCCATTGAAAATTCCGAACGTAACCAGCCGAATTCGGCAGCAATCGGAATTTGGAATACCCCAAATGTTGCACGCACAGAAAAGCCAACCATTAAAATTAAGGACCCAACAATGAGTATGGGCGTAAACAGCGGGGTTTTAGACGTTTGCATGATGTTCTCCGTTGAAGCAGAGTGCGGGAATTGCTATTGTTCGTCAAAGGAAAATTTGGCGGCGCGTATATTATGACAGTGACACAAGAATACGATCGGCGCGTTGCGGCGGGTGAGTTGCACGATGATCCAAACCAGCGGCCTGTCTTGAAGTTGCTAGAAGAACTTCACCGCGAACTTGCCGATTATAAACCTTCAAAACTTGGCCACCTAAAAGCGTTCTTTTCTGGCAACAGACGTGCGCCCAAGGGCTTGTATATTTATGGCGGTGTCGGGCGCGGAAAATCCATGCTGATGGATTTATTCTATTCACAAGCCACCACGCAAAAAAAACGCCGCGTGCATTTTCACGCCTTCATGCAAGAGATACACGATGCCCTACATATCACGCGAAAAAGCGGTGTCGAAGACGCGCTAAAACCTGTCGCCGTCAAAATCACCCATGAGCTAGATTTGCTCTGTTTCGATGAAATGCAAATCACCGATATCACCGATGCGATGATCGTTGGGCGTCTGTTTGAATATCTGTTCAACGCAGGTGTGGTGATTGTCACCACATCGAACCGTCACCCTGATGATCTGTATAAAAGCGGTCTTAACCGCTCGATTTTTCTGCCTTTCATCGAAAAGATCAAAGCACGCCTAAGTGTTCATTGTCTTGATAGCATCACCGATCATCGGCAAAATCGCTTGATGGATCAGCAGCTATATTTCGCGCCTTTAAACGATACATCGCGCACCGCAATGGATCAGTTGTGGCGTGAATTATCAAGCGGGGCGGTCGCGCCTTTGATTATTAGACGCAAGGGTCGTGATATTATCATTCCTGAGTTCAGCAACGGCGTTGGCAAGGCCCGCTTTAGCGACCTATGCGCCAAAGCATTAGGCCCTGGGGATTATCTGGAGATTGCAAAATCCGTTCGCGTTTTGATGCTGACCGATGTTCCGACATTAGGCAAAGCCAACAACAATGAGGCCAAACGTTTCGTCATTTTAATCGACGCGCTTTACGAGGCAGGCGTCAAATTAATTGCCAGTGCAGATGCCGAACCCGAAGCGCTTTATACAGACGGCGCGGGCGTGTTCGAGTTTGAACGTACCGCCAGCCGCCTGCGTGAAATGCAATCTGCTGATTGGGCGTCTTAACGCACGCGGCGACGCAACTCTTTTAGGAAATCTTTATCAGCTTTACCGTTGGGTTGTTGTCCCCAACTGGTTTGAATAGCGCTGACCGCATCCAAAGTTTTTGGACCAATAATACCGTCAGGCTCACCGATGTCATACCCCCCACGGTTCAGAAGTTCTTGAACTGCCAGTTTTTCCTTCAACACCAAAGCCCCAGGGCCACGCGGCCAATTTTTTACAAACTCACCACCACCTGAAATTTTATGTGCCAGATGACCCACTGCCATCGCATAGGAATTGGCATTGTTATAGCGTTTGATTACTGAAAAGTTTTTGAAAACGACAAAGGCAGGCCCATCGGCACCTGACGGCAAGAACACTGAACCCTTGCCATAGTTCGGAACTTTTCCACCCGATATAGTACGCACACCCAGCTCAGCCCAGCGTGCGGGTGTCGCTTTGACTTTCAAACTGGCATTACCGTAATTAAACCCTTTGGGAAGTTTCACCTCAACGCCCCAAGGTTGGTTCTTTACCCAGCCAAATTTCGACAAATAATTCGCTGTTGATGCCAGTGCATCCGACGGGTCGCTTTTATCCCAAACGTCGCGTTTACCGTCACCTGTAAAATCTTGTGCATAGGCTTGATAGCTGGTCGGAATGAATTGCGTATGCCCCATCGCGCCCGCCCATGATCCCTGCATACGGTTTGGTGTAATGTCACCACGTTGGATGATCTTTAATGCCATTAGTAATTGTTGGCGGCCAAACTTTTCACGGCGTCCATCATAGGCTAGCGTTGCCAATGCCTCGATGATATTAATATCGCCCATATTTTGACCATATGAGCTTTCCAAGCCCCAAACAGCCAAGACGACCTCTTTATCAACGCCGTATCGTGCTTCAATTTTGCGCAATTTTCCACGGTGTTTTTTAAGCATCGCCTGACCGTTTTTAACACGTTTAGGCGATGTCGCTGTATCTAGATAGTCCCAAATTTGACGCTGAAACTCGGCTTGTTTTCGGTCCCGTGCAATCACTGTTTTGTTTAATTTTACACCGCGAAAAGCACGGTCGTAAGTCTGTGCCGTTATCCCGTTTGCAAGCGCAACCGCCCGAAAGGAACGTACCCAGCTTTTAAAGCCAGATTCGGATTGTACCACTTGTATGAAATTTGAAGTGTCTCTTTCCGACGCCATTACGGATTGAGTTCCTGTGAAACACAAAGATACAACCAAGGTTGCCGCTAGAATTTTCATTGTTAACTCTCCTGCTCGAGGTTATTATTTTCAACCAGTTTAACGGGTTCTCAAGCAATGCCAAACGAATTTTCACGACAAGAGGCTTCGTGCATATTATCGCCCAGCCTTATATGCCTCTTTGTTTAGAAGCGCCAAATATGTGCGCAACATACCAACACGCCTAGGCGCAAAAGATGTGTTACTAATGCTCAGGCGTAAAATACGGTCGACCCGAAACGCCCGAAAATCATTGCGCAGAGTGCAATGTGCCAACAGCATCAACTTTTGATCCACAGACACAATCGACAAGGGTAGAATAGTGCGCTCTGTTTTACGGGCCTCGGCATCGCCATAAAAAATTTTCACCGCGATCTCATCACGGGTCGCTTTGCGCAACACAGCCACATCGCATGTAATTTTGATCCGAGGTCGAAAGCTTTTAGCATGTAGAACAGAATGATTAAGTTGGCGCTTTAGGCGGTCAGGCAATGAAGCGCTCACTTTTGACAAAACATTTTTTGCCGCTTTAGCCAACACGGGATCGCCGATTTGGATCACTTCTTTTAGTCCCAAAACCAGTGCTTCAATTTCATCGGTGTCAAACATCATCGGTGGCAATGATGGGTCTTCGATAACCGTGTAACCAAAACCTGCTTCGCCATCAATCACCGCACCAGCCGCGCGCAAATCATCTATGTAGCGATAAATAGTGCGCAAAGATGTACCCAACTCATCCGCTAATTGTTCAGCAGTGATGGGGGCARGCAGCGTTCTGATAAGCTGCATTAAGGTAAGCAGGCGATCTGTTTTCGACATAATACCCTTATACATATCTATACTGACAGGTTTTGTCAGCATGTCTTTGCTAGAAGCTTCATAGAAACGGAGAATCTAATGCTTGAACTTATTGTATACGCCCCCGCCTTTGGCCTGATTTCAGGCAGCCCTTTTGCTGTAAAGGCCATGTGTATGGTCGCAAATTCTGGGCAAGAGTTTCGATTTAATATACAATCTGATCCCCGCAAACAGCCCAAACAAAAAATGCCTGTTTTGCACCACGGCACTAAAATCATTCCTGATAGTGATCAAATTCGTGACTATTTAGAAAGCACATTTAATCTGGATTTTGACGCAAACCTAGCACCGCAACAGCGCGCTACATCGCGGGCAATCATTCGTATGATCGAAGAACATTTGTATTTCGCAATCTACGCCAATCGCTGGCAAGGTGATAAACACTGGGCAATTACGCGCGAACAATTCATGGGCGGTGCGCCTAAAATTATTCAAGTTTTGGTTGGCAATAAAATCCGCAAGGGTGCAGTCCAACAATTGATCGGCCAAGGCATGGGGCGTCATAGTCCCAAGGAACAACTGGATCGGGCGCAAAAAGATATCACAGCCATTGCGGATTTATTAGGATCCCAAAAGTTCTTGTTTGGAAATGCGCCTACCGCTGCGGATTATTCTGTGGCACCCATGTTAGAGGCCGCCCATAGTTTTCCCATCGCAAACGGCATGACGGATCTGGTCGAAGCACATCCTAATCTGCTAGCCTATATTAAACGCGCCCATGAGGAGTTTTATCCAGATGCCTAGCCCTGCCCCCAGCAAACAAGTGCAAGTCGTGCTGGATGATATGCCACCCCAAATGCGCGAAGGGGCAATTGCCCTGCGCCATTTGATTTATGATACCGCCGCGCAACTTGGGCAAAGCCCGCCGCAAGAAAGTTTAAAATGGGGGCAACCGAGTTATGTTAGCCCCCAGGGAACACCCCTGCGCATTGCCGCCAGCAAGCACGGCGCATTTGGGTTGTTTGCCCATTGCCAAAGCACGGTTGTTTCTGAGTTTTCGCAAATCTTTGGCAATGATTTTGCCATCCAAGGCAACCGCGAAATCAGCTTTACAAATGTCGCAGACATACAACCAGACAAGCTGAAACAATTGATTGTCCATGCTTTGACATACCGTGCGTAGCGACGCTATTTTTTGCGCCGCCGCGTTTTACCTTTTTTGCGGGGTACAGCACGGCGTTTGCCGAAACGTTTTCGACCACTGCCTTTAGGCATA
>NVSA01000035.1 GCA_002401045.1 Paracoccaceae bacterium | reverse complement strand
ATGAAATATTAGCGAATTGTGATGAAAAAAAGACACGATTGTGGCGCAGATGACAAATTTAAGTTGATTCTGCGACTCAGGTAGCGGAAGATGTACAAAAGAATAATAAAAAAACACAGGCAAGTTCAGAGGGCAGCATGGCTAAAATAGCTTTGGTCGACGACGACCGTAACATTCTGACATCGGTGTCAATGACACTCGAAGCAGAAGGATATGATGTATCCACATATAACGATGGTTTACAGGCATTGAATGCATTCAATGAATGCATGCCAGACATGGCGGTTCTTGATATCAAGATGCCGCGTATGGATGGGATGGATTTATTGGGGCGTTTGCGACAGAAGTCCGATATGCCTGTAATCTTTTTGACGTCAAAAGACGATGAGATTGATGAGGTTTTGGGTCTGCGTATGGGCGCTGATGATTACGTGCGTAAGCCGTTTTCGCAACGTCTGCTCGTTGAACGTATCCGCGCAATCCTACGTCGCCAAGAAGCCCGTGTTTCAGATGCAGGCAAGACGGTCGAAGAGATCAATGAGAGTTTGATTGAACGCGGTGAGTTGACGATGGACCCGTTGCGCCATGCTGTGACATGGAGAGGCAAAAGTGTTTCGCTAACGGTTACGGAATTCCTTTTACTTCAAGCGCTTGCGACACGTCCAGGGTTTGTTAAAAGCCGCGACCAGTTGATGGATGTGGCTTATGATGACCAAGTTTATGTCGATGATCGCACCATTGATAGTCACATCAAACGCCTACGTAAAAAAATGCGTTCTGTAGACGATGAGTTCAGCGCGATTGAGACGCTGTATGGCATTGGCTACCGCTATAACGAACAGTAAGAACATGGCAAATGCAGACATTGAAATGGCGGCGGATATGAAGATGTCTGACGCGCGCCCTTCCCGTGACAAAAAAACAATGCGGTTTGGACGGCGTTACTTTTGGGCGTCGTCGCTTTCACGGCGTATCATCGCGTTTAATTTGATCGCTCTATGCGCGTTGTTATTGGGCATGCTTTATATGAGCCAGTTTCGTAATAATGTCGAAGCTGACCGCCTAGAAGTGTTGCAGGGTGACGCGCAAGTTTATGCCTTATTACTGGGTGAACGGGTGGTGAATTCGGTGGGTACGCTTGATCCAAAAGCGGCGTTATTAAAGGCTGTATCTGGTGAATTACCAAAAATCGTCAACATCGAAGTTCGTGTTTTTGACCAAGATAATACACCGATTGCTGGGATAGGATCATCAAATATAGGGCAAACGGCCAATGTTTCGGGATCTGCTGGAAAGTTTTTCGATTCAATTGTCGGGAAAATGTCTGGATCATTTGAACCAGCTTCTGTTGCGGTGCAACCCAAAGACGCAAATGAGATTGCAAAGTCTTTATCCGTGAGAATTTCAAAATCTGGCGGGATGACTGAGCATAGTGTGGCACAATCGGGCGCTACGGTTCTGCTGGCAGGACAGCCCATTTTGCTCAATGGTGCTTTTATCGGGTCTGTTGTTGCATCTACTCCAGAGGGATTGCTGGATGATCTACGTAGAAAAGAACGTAATAATATTTTACGGCTATTTGCGCTGGCGGCAGGTTTGTCGATTGTTTTATCGGTCGTCTTGGCACGTACAATTGCAAACCCAATATATAATTTAGCGGCGGCGATGGAGGCTGGTGCCACATCTAAGCTACGCAAAAATGACCCTGAAAAGGTTGTTATTCCAAATATGAGCGGTCGTGACGATGAAATTGGTCACCTATCGAGCGCTATGCGCAATATGACCCAAGCGTTGTATGACCGTATTGAAACCAATGAACAGTTTGCCGCTGATGTGGCGCATGAGATTAAGAATCCGTTGGCATCTTTGCGTTCTGCCGTTGAAACATTACGCATCGCACCTGAAGGCGAAAAACGTAATACGTTGTTGGATATTGTTGAACATGATGTGCGTCGTCTGGATCGTTTGGTGACGGATATTTCCAACGCATCGCGCCTTGATTCTGATTTGGTCAAAGAAGAGGAAGAAAACTTTGATTTGACGCGCATGTTGGGGCGGATTGTTGATTTCCATAAATTGGAAGCGGGCGAGCATGGGATTGAGCTGATTTATGATCGTCCCGTAGATAAGATTTTTTTAGATGGTTTAGAAGGGCGTTTAGCGCAGGTTTTTGTGAATTTAATTACCAATGCGGTATCGTTTTGTACGCAAGGTGACGCGGTTCGTTTATGGGTGCGCGTTGTTGATAACCGTGTTCTGATTGTGGTTGAAGATACTGGTGAAGGCATTCCAACGGACAGTCTGAGCAAGATTTTTAAACGCTTCTATTCGAATAGATCTGCTGAAAACTTTGGCAATAATTCAGGTCTTGGCCTGTCTATTTCCAAACAAATCGTCGAGGCTCATGGTGGCGTGATCTGGGCGGAAAACATCTATACAAAAGGTGCAAGTGAAGATGACCCGCTTGGTGCGCGTTTYGTTGTTGGATTACCTGTGTGATTGAAAAAATTGCTTTGGGTCATTGCCATGCAACATGTGTGTGTTTTGATGATAAAGCGATTTTGATCAGGGGTGCTTCGGGTGTTGGTAAATCGGCGTTGGCGTTGCAGCTGATGGGCTTGGGTGCCCAACTTGTTGCAGATGATCAGGTTATACTGGATGAACAAACGGGCGCTATTATCGCGCATTGTCCTAAGCCGTTAGTCGGTTTGGTTGAGGTGCGCGGTGTCGGGGTTTTGAAAACCCCTTGTAAGGTTTGCGCCACAGTGTCGTTGGTTGTCGATATGGACACGGCCCCTTGTAAGAGAATGCCGTTGCACTATATGGTTGAAATAGGCAGTCACCACGTTGAAGCGATTGCAGGTGAAGGCGTGTTGAACTTGCCAATGGCCGTTCGTTTGCTTACGCTCTATGGACGCAAACAATCTTGAAGATATGATGAAACAAACACCACAAACGTCGAATATTATTTTGGTTACCGGCCCGTCAGGTGCAGGGCGCAGTACGGCGATTAATGTGTTTGAGGATATTGGCTTTGAGGTCATCGATAATATGCCGTTATCGTTGATTTCGCAGATGCTTTCGGGACCTCCGACTGTGAAAAATATAGCGCTTGGGGTTGATGTGCGCACCCGTGATTTTAGTGCGGGGCGTGTGCTGGATTTATATGAAGAGATCGCACAATCCGAAGCTTTTGACGGGGCGTTGCTGTTTTTGGATTGTGAGACAGAAACACTGATCCGCAGATATAGTGAAACCCGCAGGCGTCACCCGCTTAGTCCTGATACGATGCCTGAAATTGGGATTGAGGAAGAAAAGAAAATTCTGACCAARTTGCGGGCAATGGCGGATGTGTTGATTGATACGACGCAGTTATCACCGCATGATTTGAAAGCTGAATTGGCGCGGTTGTATAAAGGYAAAGACGCAGCGCAGTTGGCTGTGACGCTACAGTCTTTTTCATACAAACGTGGGGTTCCGCGTGGTATAGATATGACGATTGATTGCCGTTTTTTGAATAACCCTTATTGGGATCAATCTTTGCGTGCATTGAACGGAAAAAATCACGCTGTGAAGGCCTATGTTCAAAATGATCCGCGATATTCGGAATTTTTGGAACGGTTAAGTTCGTTGTGTAAGTTTCTTTTGCCTGCTTATATTGATGAAGGAAAAGCACACTTTTCATTGGGCTTGGGCTGCACGGGTGGACAACACCGTTCAGTTTGCGTAGCCGAGGCATTGGGGAATACACTTGTCGAGTCGGGTTGGCAGACGTCTATACGTCACCGCGAATTGGATCGGCAATAGCTGGGGTAAGGAGTACATCGTTTTGATCGGTGTCGTGATAGTAGCACATGGTGGGTTGGCCAAAGAATATTTGGCTGCGGTTGAACATGTCGTGGGTGCCCAGACGGGCATTCAGGCGATTTCGATTGCTGCCGAATGCGACCGCGCGGAAAAACAAGCTGAGATTTGCGCCGCCGCAGATGCGGTTGAGCGCGGGGATGGTGTGATCGTTGTGGTTGATTTGTTCGGCAGTTCACCGTCTAATYTRTCGYTGTTGGCTTGCGCGCAAACCAATCGTAAAATTATGTATGGTGCGAACCTTCCCATGCTGGTGAAGCTTATCAAAAGCCGACATTTAGATGTTGAACAAGCCATTGAGYTAAGCATGACTGCTGGTAAGAAATACATGAACTGTTGTAATGGTTAACGGAATTCTAATGGCATGAAACAAACCCTTCAAATTGTGAATGAAAAAGGTTTGCACGCCAGAGCCAGTGCAAAATTTGTCGAAACTGTTGAACGCTTTGATGCCGAGGCTGACGTGACGAAAGATGGCATGTCGGTGCCCGGGTCGTCTATCATGGGGTTGATGATGTTGGCAGCATCCAAAGGATGTGACATAGAGGTAGAGACCTCTGGTGCGCAAAGCCAAGAGCTGGCAATTGCGCTGGCCGATTTGGTTGCAGATTTCTTTGGCGAAGGGAAATAAGATGGATCAAAAGGACGAAATGCAGTTGATCCTAGAGGCAACGGGGGGCGATATTCCCTATAAAGCCCGCGATTTGACCTATGCCAGTTCTTTTACCAACCCGTTTAAGCGCGGTCTTATTCGCACCATTGAAAACTTAACGGGACGCCTTAAGTGTTTGTATTTGATCCGCAAGTGGGAACGGAATGCGAACCGCAATCCAAATTTTTGGATTTCTGTGCTAGATCAGATGAATATCAAAATGACGACGCCTAAAGAGCAGTTGGATAAAATCCCTAAAGAGGGACCGATTTTGATCGTGTCCAATCACCCGCACGGGTTGGTTGATGGCATTGTCATGGCGCAGTTGCTAAGTGAGGTGCGGGATGATTATAAAATCCTAACACGCTCATTGTTGTGCAATGTGCCACGGGTTGAGGAATATTTGTTGCCCGTCAGTTTCCCCCATGAACCTGGCGCTATTCAGAACAATATCCAGACCCGCAAAGTGGCGATTAATCATTTGAATGAAGGCGGTTGTGTCGGGTTGTTTCCAGCGGGGACGGTTTCGACAAGCGATACGTTTTTTGGTTCTGTAGTCGAAGCTGACTGGATGCCGTTTACGGCTAAGATGATTAATAAGTCTCAAGCACGGGTTGTTCCTGTGTATTTCCCTGGTGAAAATAGCCGCTTATTCCAGATCGCGAATAAGCTGTCGACCACGTTGCGCCAAGCATTTCTGTTGCACGAAATTGCCCATGCTTGTGGTAAAGACCAAGCGCCGATTGTGGGGGATGTGATCGAGCGGGATCGCTTGGCTGAATTTGCAAAAGATAGCAAAGCGATGATGAACTTTTTAAAGGCTGAAACCTTAAAGTTGAAAACACCCGCCTAAATAAAAAAGCCCGCAGTGACGCGGGCTTTCCTAAATTCGTTAATCTGTGTGTTTACAGCGCTTTTGTCAGCTCTGGCACAGCATCGAACAAGTCTGCAACCAGACCGTAATCTGCCACTTGGAAAATCGGGGCTTCTTCGTCTTTGTTGATTGCAACAATGACTTTTGAATCCTTCATCCCAGCCAAGTGCTGGATCGCACCTGAAATACCGCAAGCGATATACAAGTCTGGTGCAACGACCTTACCCGTTTGACCAACCTGCCAATCGTTTGGTGCATAGCCTGAATCGACTGCCGCACGAGATGCGCCAACTGCCGCGCCAAGTTTGTCAGCCAAAGCTTCGATGATCGCAAAGTTTTCTTCGGAACCAACACCACGGCCGCCTGAAACAACGACTTTGGCCGATGTCAGTTCAGGACGATCGCTGGCTTCTACTTTGTCTTCAACCCATGAAGACAGGTCTGGATTGCCAGCCGCCGCAATGCTTTCAACAGGTGCAGACCCTGTTTGGGCTGCCACATCAAAGCCAGCCGTACGGAAGGTGATGACTTTTTTGGCGTCAGATGATTTGACGGTTTGGATCGCGTTACCTGCATAGATTGGGCGTTCAAACGTGTCGGCGTCAACAACGCTTGTGACGTCTGAAATTACCATGGCGTCGAGCAATGCCGCGACGCGTGGCAGAATGTTTTTCGCATTCGATGTGGCAGGGGCGACGATGTGATCGTAATCGCCAGCCAATGAAACGATCAAATCCGCAATCGGTTCAGCAAGTCCGTTGCCGTATGCGGCATCGTCTGCACAAAGCACTTTTGAGGCACCTGCTAGTTTTGCGGCAGCTTCTGCGGCACCGCTGCAACCTGATGACGCGCAAAGAATAGTTACGTCACCCAATGCAACGGCAGCGCTTAAAGCTTTGCCTGTTTGGTCCAACGAAATTTCGCCACCCTGAACTTCTGCTAATAGTAGTACAGCCATCTTACAATACTCCTGCTTCGTCTTTGAGTTTCGCGATAAGTTCGGCAACATCCGCAACCTTGATCCCAGCAGAACGCTCTGCGGGTTCGACGGTTTTAAGAACTTGCAAACGTGGTGTGATATCAACGCCGAGATCTGCGGCTGATTTAATATCTAGCGGTTTTCTCTTGGCCTTCATGATGTTTGGCAAAGAAGCATAACGCGGCTCATTCAAGCGCAAATCAACCGAAACAATTGCGGGTAATTTTACTTTGATGGTTTGTAGGCCGCCATCAACTTCGCGTGTGACCACTGCGGCGTCGCCGTCGATCGTGACCTCGGATGCAAAGGTGGCTTGTGACCAGCCCAAGAGAGCCGCCAACATTTGACCCGTTGCATTCATGTCATTGTCGATGGCTTGTTTGCCACAAAGCACCATTCCAGGGGCTTCTTCGTCGATGACTGCTTTTAGGATTTTGGCAACGGCCAAAGGTTCGATGTCCGTGTGGATATCATCGGTMGCTTCRATCAAAATCGCGCGATCTGCACCCATGGCTAGGGCGGTGCGCAAGGTTTCTTGGCTCTGCTTTACACCAATGGAAACTGCGACGATTTCGTCAACTTTTCCTGCTTCTTTTAGACGGATGGCTTCTTCGACAGCAATCTCATCAAAAGGGTTCATAGACATTTTAACATTCGCCAAGTCGACACCGCTTCCGTCCGCTTTAACGCGTACTTTCACATTATAGTCGATGACGCGTTTGACGGGTACTAGGACCTTCATCGCGGCTTTCTCCTGCTTGAATTTTGCGGGGGGACTTCCCCGACATAGAAACAATACGTATGCGTAACGAATAAAAGGAAGGCTCGAAAGAGAAAAAAGGCCGCATGGGGGCTCAATACGTAAGGTTATAGGTTTTTTGCGTAATTATTGATTTYGGCCCGGCACCCAAAGAACATCATCAGCGCCATTATTGTTCGCGGCACGAGACGCCACAAAGAACCAATCTGACAAACGGTTCAGGTATTTAAGCGCGTCTGTATTGATGGTCTCATGGGCGGATAGAGCAACTGCCAGCCGCTCAGCGCGGCGCGAAATTGTACGCGCCAGATGCAGATAGGCGGCTAGATTAGACCCGCCTGGCAGCACGAAACTGCGTAGCGGGGTAAGGTCTGTATTCATAATGTCGATTTCAGCCTCTAGGCGAGATACTTGATCGGCATTAATGCGTAGGGGCGGATATTCGGCTTGAGCATCTTTTGCCATATCAGGGCGACAAAAATCGGCACCTAAATCGAATAGATCATTTTGAATGCGGGCAAGGGCTGTGTCCATTCCATCTGTTGCATGGAGACGTGCCAAACCAACTGTGGCGTTGGTTTCATCGACGGTACCATAAGCTTCAACACGCAAATCGGTTTTGGATACGCGCACCCCGTTGCCCAAGGCGGTTGTGCCAGCGTCCCCTGTTTTGGTGTAGATTTTATTCAAGGTAACCATGGCTAGCCTCTGCCCGACAGGGCGATGTAGAGTAAGATCAGCCCAATCGCGATGGCTTGGACGATAATGCGCAGTCGCATGAGTTTGTTGCCGTATTTTTTGTTGAAYTCTCCACCAGATGTAAARCTGCCCAGTCCGACCATTAGTACGACCAACACCAGTAAAATTGCGGCGACAACGATGAAATATAACACACTTTGTGACATGTTCGTTCCTTTAGTTATGGTTTACCAATTAGGCTTTGTGGGTATTCTACAGTTTCGCGTAGAGAAAATCCAACATCCTTGTTGGCAGTAGCCGTTTCATAGCCCCAGAAAAATATGTCGGCCATGTCACATAATAGCGCGGCTTTGGCCGTCTAGATTCTAATGCGTGGATTAGTTTTTTTGTCACGGCACTGGCAGGCAATTCGCCTGAGTCTGGTTTGCCTTTTTCRGCGTATAGRCGRGGGATRACTGTGGTTTCATATTCAGATTTACGTCGTGAATTCTGCCAATCAATCCAGCGTTCGAATTGCGGTTGTGCATTTTTGCGTATTTGTGTGGTGATCGGGCCGGGTTCAATCAAGATTATATCAATGGGTTGATTGTAGAGTTCTAGGCGCAGGGTGTCTGTCAGTCCTTCCATTGCGAATTTGGTCGCATTGTAAGCACCGCGCACGCGCATGGCGGTAATGCCCAAGACCGATGAACAATTGATAATGCGCCCATGACCTTGGTCGAGCATGATGGGCAGGACTTGGTTAATCAGATCAAAATAGCCAAAGAAATTAGCTTCAAAAATGGCACGTAATGCGTCGCGTGAATAGTCTTGTGTAAACCCCGGCAAGGCATAGGCACCGTTGTTATACAGCGCATCCAGCGTGCCGCCTGTGCGTTTTAGTGTTTCGCGCAAGGCGTCCTTGATGCTGGCTTCATCGGTGTAATCCAGCACGAAACTTTCCAAGCCTTCATTTTGCAAGCGGTCACAATCTGATTGTTGGCGACAGGTGGCAAAGACCCGCCAGCCGCGCTTTTGCAAGCTGTGTGCCGCGTCATAACCGATGCCTGAAGAACAGCCTGTTATAAGGATTGTTTTTGATTGCATAATGTTTGCCCGCCGTTGTGATCACTCAAAACCCCTAAACTAGTTTTATGGTTTTGGGAAATGGACAAAATATGGGTATTTTTTGGGGGATAAGCTAAGTTTTTCATGCAAACCCTAGCAAAGCCCTAGACCCTGCGCATTCGAGATATTACACATCTTGCATGGCTGATTTAATTGATGATGATAATGTGTCCGACAATAACGGGCTAATGACGAACGAACCTTTGCGCCGCGCGATAAGCGAGCGTTATTTGACCTATGCGCTGTCGACGATTATGCACCGCGCTTTGCCAGATGCACGCGATGGGTTGAAACCTGTTCACCGCCGTATTTTATATGCGATGCGGGGGCTAAAGTTGGAATCCACGGGGGCATATCGTAAGTGTGCCAAGATCGTGGGTGAGGTGATGGGTAACTATCACCCGCACGGTGACCAAGCGATTTATGATGCGCTGGCGCGTCTGGCGCAGGATTTCAGTGTGCGCTATCCGCTGGTCGACGGGCAAGGAAACTTTGGTAATATTGACGGGGATAACCCTGCGGCGCAACGCTATACAGAGGCGCGTTTGACCAAGGCGGCTGAGGCTTTGATGATCGGCTTGTCTGAAGACGCGGTTGATTTTCGCCCGAACTATGATGGTAGCGAAGAAGAACCAGAGGTTTTGCCTGCGACATTCCCCAATCTGTTGGCGAATGGATCGACGGGTATTGCAGTGGGCATGGCGACGAATATTCCGCCCCATAATGTCGGTGAATTATGCGATGCGGCAATCCATTTGATTAAGGCCCCCAATGCGCGGGATGAAACCTTGATGGATTTCATTCCAGGGCCTGATTTTCCAACAGGCGGGGTTATGATTGAGCCGCGTGAAAATATCCTGCAAKCCTATAAAACGGGTCGCGGGTCATTCCGTTTGCGGGCGCGTTGGCAAATCGAAGAACTATCGCGCGGGCAATGGCAGGTTATTGTTACGGAAATCCCGTATCAGGTGCAAAAGTCGCGTTTGATTGAGAAAATCGCTGAACTTATCCAGTTGAAAAAACTGCCTATCTTGGCAGATGTACGCGATGAAAGTGCCGAAGATATTCGTCTGGTGCTAGAACCCCGTGCCAAAACTGTTGACCCAAAAGTGATGATGGAAACATTGTTTAAGCTGTGCGATTTGGAAATACGGTTTTCATTGAATTTGAATGTTTTGATTGATGGTCGCACGCCTAAAGYCTGTTCTGTCAAAGAAGTTTTGCGCGCCTTTTTGGACCATCGTCGTATTGTCTTACAACGTCGTTCTGCGTTCCGTCTGGGTAAGATTGATCGGCGTCTAGAGGTCCTGGAAGGCTATATAATTGCCTTTTTGAATCTGGACCGTGTGATTGAAATCATTCGGAATGAAGATGCGCCTAAACCGATTATGATTGCTGAATTTGCGCTGACAGATGCTCAGGCCGAAGCCGTTTTGAATATGCGTCTACGCTCATTGCGTAAGCTAGAAGAAATTGAGCTGCGCAAGGAACGTGATGCGTTATTGATTGAACGTGCTGAACTGGATGATCTGTTGGGCGATGAGGCTTTACAGTGGAATTCAATTACCGATCAGTTGCGTGAAACACGTAAATTATTTGGCAAAAACTCCGAGGGTGGTGCGCGCCGTACAGAATTGGCCGATGCGCCTGACGTTAAAGATGTACCGCTTGAAGCGATGATCGAGCGTGAACCGATTACGGTGGTGTGCTCAGCCATGGGCTGGATACGCGCTATGAAAGGCCACATTGATCTAAGCCAAGAATTGAAATTCAAAGATGGTGACGAAAGCCGTTTTGTGTTCCATGCTGAAACGACTGACAGGTTGATTTTGGTCGGGGCAAATGGGCGTTTTTATACGCTTGGATGCAGTCAATTACCCGGTGGGCGTGGCATGGGCGAACCTATTCGATTAATGGTTGATTTGCCCAATGAAGCGGAAATGATGKCGTTGTTTATTCACAAACCCGCACGCCAGTTGTTGGTTGCCTCGTCGTCGGGGGACGGGTTCATTGTSAATGAAGATGATGTCGTCGCGCAGACCCGTACGGGTAAACAAGTGTTGAATGTTAAGAGGCCAAATTACGCCAAGATTTGTAAACCTGTTGTGGGGGATCATATTGCTTGTGTTGGTGAAAACCGAAAAGTGGTAATTTTCCCACTTACTGAATTGCCGCAAATGGCACGGGGTAAAGGTGTGCGTTTGCAAAAATATAAAGATGGCGGGTTGAATGACGCGACCAGCTTTGTTCTGGCCGATGGTCTAAGCTGGCTTGATCCAGCAGGGCGGACGCGAACGGAAACTGAGCTGGGTGAATGGATTGGAAAACGGGCATCTGCGGGTCGTATGGCACCGCGCGGATTTCCACGCGATAATAGGTTTAATTTATAATTAGGGACTATTTTAATGAGTGATAAGCAACAAAACGGTACCGTGAATTTTGTCGGTGACATGACGCAAGTGCAAGGCTTGGCGATTAAAACAACGCTTTTGACTTTTATCACTTTGGGGATTTATCGCTTCTGGGCGCGCACCCGTGTACGGCGCTATTTTTGGTCAGGTGTGACCCTTGACGGGCATGGGTTTGAATACACAGGGCGCGGTATTGAAAAGCTGATTGGCTTTTTGATCGCGGTGGCGGTTCTGGCAATTTATCTTGGGATATTTCAACTTTTATTGACCTTCGTGGGCATGTCTATGTTTGATGCAGGCGACCCTGAAGGCACTGGTTTTCAAACTTTTGGCGCGACGTTTTTGACCTCTGCTGTTTTGGCACCGTTGATTTTTTATGCTCAATACCGCGCGCGGCGCTATATGTTGTCGCGCACCAAATGGAAGGGCATTCGTTTTGGTGCAGAACAAGCCGCGTGGGGGTATGCGTGGCGCGCTGTTGGGCATACGTTGCTGACGATTGTGAGCCTTGGAACACTGTTGCCGCGTCAGACGTTCTATTTGGAAAAATACAAGACAGATCGTTCATGGTTTGGCACGGCCAAGTTCGCGCAACATGGACATTGGACGCAACTATATCCAGCTATGAGGCATGTATTTTTGGCTGTTGTTTTAGGGGCTGTCGCAGGCGGTGTGCTGGTTGCAGCAAATGCGGCAAGCTTGACCACTGACGAGATTATAGAGCCAGATTTCGGGCGTATGTTTTTAGGGGGCACCTTGATGATGGTTGCCGTTATATGGTTTTATATTGGCCTGCTTTATTACAGTTTGCACAGCTACCGTATTCTAGCACGTCATAAAACGCTGGACGGGGTTGTGACTTTTGTATCTGAGCCGCGCACGGGGCGTGTGGTTGGAATATATTTGCTTGCCTCTTTGGCGATCTCTTTTATCGCGGGAACGCTTGCTAGTTTGTTCGGCGTTATTTGTGGCTTGATTGCGAATATGTTCGTGACGAAAACAATCACTGAAGTCGAAATATTGGCAGGGGAACAGTCGCCCATTGTGTTTATGATCGGGTTTTTCTCAGGGTACATCGCATTTTTTATTCTGGCAGCGATCTTGACGCTTATCATGATTCAATTGCCAATTATCCGCCATTATGCGGAAACAACAACACTGCGAAATTCTGAGCATTTAGACACTGTTTCACAACGCGAAGGCGATGACATGGTCGAGGCTGAAGGCTTTGCTGATGCGTTGGATGTTGGCGCGGGATTCTAAGCTATGAATACTTCAAACGACAGTTTCAAAGCAGAGTTTTATGACGGCAGTAGCGCGCGTGCATATACTGTAACGGTACGTTTTACCGATGCCAGCATTAAGATTTCAGGCCGTGGTTTTGGTCGTGCGCGCGAATGGGTGTTTGATGACATCCGCCAAATTAGAGATGAGGCAGGGCAAGCCGGTGCATCCTTTCGCGTGAAAGACGGTTTGGGGCGATTGAATATTTCCACGCTCGAGCAGGCCACGATATTGCAAGACCACTGTGCTAATTTGAAACAGTCCGATATTCCAAAATCTGCGATGATGCGCATTACGGGTTGGGGGATTGGGGCCGTTGCCTCGGTCGTTGTAATCATGTTTGTGATCATTCCAGCCCTGTCTGACACCTTAGCCACGATGATCCCTGTAGAGCGTGAAGTGGCGTTAGGGCGCCAAAGCTTAAAGCAGATTGAACGGTTTGTGGGCGGGCGTAAAAAAGGCGATTTGATATGTAGGTCAGAAGCAGGCCAAGCTGCCCTTGAAAAAATGACCGCACGATTGGCGGCACATGCCAACAGCCCTTACCCTGTATCTGTTCGGGTTTTTGATACTCAAATGCCCAACGCATTTGCCGTTCCAGGCGGGCATATCGTGTTGTTTAACGGCTTGATTAAAGACGCAAAATCGCCTGAAGAAGTGGCTGGTGTTTTAGGTCATGAAATGGGGCATGTGGTGCACCGTGATCCGACGCGACTGACTTTGCGTTCAGCAGGCTCTGTCGGAATTCTAGGTATGGTTTTTGGCGATTTTGCAGGCGGCACGGCCGCGCTGGTCATTGCCGAGCGTTTGATTGCGGCTGATTATAGTCAGGATGCAGAAAGTGATGCGGATGAGTTCGCCCATGGTTTGATGGCAGATGCAGGTTTGCCATCTGCGCCGTTGGCGGATTTTTTTGATAGTTTGAGTGCTAAATTTGGTGACGATCGTGGGTTTTTATCCCATATTGCCAGCCACCCTGATTTGTCGGGTCGTGCGGCGCAGGCGCGTGCGGCAGATACTATTGGGGACGCCGCGTTTGAGCCTGTTTTGACCGCGTCTGAATGGCAAGATTTACGTCAGATATGTGGTAAAGACGATCCGAAAAAAGACGCTGATAAAAAGGATAAATAGGACTTAGCGTTTGTGGATTTTTAGATGTACACCGCCCTCTGGACGTAATGTTAACACCATAACRGGCTTTGGGYTTTTATCTGGGATGCTTTCAAACCGATAGTTTTTGATCAGGCTGGCGAGGATGATTTTGGCCTCGGTAATGGCAAMTTGTGCGCCGATACAAATGCGCGGCCCGTGGCCAAAAGGCAGATAAGCAAAGCTGTCATATTTGGCATCAGGGGCAAAACGGTCGGGGTTGAACTGATCGGGGTTATCCCAATGCAAGTGACTGCGGTGCAGGGCGTAAATCGGCAACATGACAGTATCTTTGGCCTTAATTTCACGCTCGCATAGAACATCGCTGGCCTGTGCTGTGCGCGATAAAAACGCGGCTGGCGGATAGAGCCGCAAAGCTTCTTTGATAACTTGTTCGGTATAGACCAGATCGGTAAGTTCGTCCGCTGTAGCCGTATCGCCTTGCACGACGCGGTCAACTTCAGTGAATAATTTGTCCTGAATTTGGGGATCAAAGGCCAACAAATATAAAGCCCAAGACAGGGTAAGCGCGGTGGTTTCATGTCCTGCCACGATGAAGGTCAACAGGTTGTCGCGCAACTCGGCCGTGTTCATGGTGCGCTTGGTTTCAGGATCAACGCCTGCCAGTAACAAGTCCAATAAATCGGGGGTGTCTTTGGGTGCCCCTTTTGATTTTCGATGACTGTACATTGACCAAAACATAACGCCGAACACCACAATCGAAATAACTACACATATGTAAAACACAATCATATGTAAGTCA
>NVSA01000034.1 GCA_002401045.1 Paracoccaceae bacterium | reverse complement strand
CTTTTCAGCTGCAATATGAGCCGTTTTTTGATAGAATAAGCCCATGTCAAATACGGCGATTTCTCCTGTAAAAACAGCCCGCTTTGAAGTGGAAAACCAACTGCTTCGAGAGCAAGTTGCTGGGCTCAAACACCAGCTCGACTGGTTTAAACGCCAGATGTTCGGTCAAAAATCAGAAAAGCGCCTGATAGAGCCAAACCCAGATCAGCTGGGCTTGCTCGGCAATGAGTCGGCCTCTGATGGAGATCTTCCAGAAGAAAAACAGACCATCACCTATCAGGATCAGCAGATTCAGGATTTGAGTGATATGGTCAGCCAGCAATGGACGGAAATTGACCGCCTGAAAAAGCGTCTTGCACAGGCAAAACAACGGCTGGAAATTCTGGAAAATCCTGCAGAAGAGGGCGGCATGATCCATGAAAAACCACCCCATTATTAAGGATCGAAAATATGGCGAAAGAAAAACTCTGCTTTCTCGGCCTTGGCGTCATGGGCTATCCCATGGCGGGCCACCTGCAAAAAGCGGGTTATGAGATTGGCACGGGCGGTTTTGCATCAGATGCTTGTTCAAAAGCGGCCAAAGCTTTGATCGCGGCGGGTTTTGCATCGGTGGATTACGTTGAGTGTCGCGATGCGGTGACACTGGAAACCGTTGAAAAAATGGGTGATCGCCCTATACGAATTTTTGGTGCGGCACATATTGGGCGGGCACGATTGATTGACAACCATCCGATTAATTAGCGGGTTATATCAGCCCTAAATGTGACAGCTCGGTTTGCATGTCGTCAGGCAATATATCGTCGTTGGTGCGTGATTTTGGCACATCAACTGGGGCATTCTCGGACGTCAGGTAGCGCCAACCTTGGAACGGACGGCGCGGGGTTGGGATTGTCTCAATCAGGTCGGGCGATAGCATAAAGCCACAACGGCGAATGCCGTCTTCGCCGATGATCTCCTCAAAGCCAATAAATTCTTGGCGGGCTTGGACGAAGCCCTTGATAACCCAATAGATTGACCCGCCTTGTAAAAGCTCGGGTTCGCGTTTTGGCCACATGCGGGTGATGTGCAACGCATGGTCGCGGCCTAGTTGTTCGCGACGCATGGTTTGCCAGTCATACAGGTCTGCGACTGTTTCTGGGCCAACGGCTAACTTAATAATGTGAATTTTTGCGCTCATATGGTGAAATTAGCATTGGAATGAAAATTGTAAATCATCTAGGTTGCATTCTCTGCCACGGAATCGATGAAAGTTTAAATATGAGCCGTTTTGCTGCGCCTATCGCCGAACAAATCTGGGATATGAAGTATCGCCTGAAAAATGCTGACGGGTCTATTAAAGACGAAACCGTTGAGGATACGTGGCACCGTATTGCCGATGATTTGGCCTCTGTAGAGACGTCGCCAGAAACTTGGGCACCAAAGTTCTATGAAGCTTTGGAAGATTTCAAATTCTTACCTGCGGGTCGCATTATTGCAGGCGCGGGTACAGGGCGTGCGGTGACGTTGTTTAACTGTTTCGTGATGGGTACAATTCCTGACACGATGGGCGGTATTTTTGATAATTTGAAAGAAGCCGCACTAACGATGCAACAAGGTGGCGGCATTGGCTATGACTTTTCAACCCTGCGTCCCAAAGGGGCCTTTGTTAAGGGTGTCTCGGCGGATGCCAGCGGGCCTTTGTCGTTTATGGATGTCTGGGATGCGATGTGTCGCACGATCATGTCGGCAGGATCTCGTCGCGGGGCAATGATGGCCACGATGCGCTGTGATCACCCTGATATTGATGCCTTCATTGAGGCCAAGCAAGACAGCGCGCGGTTGCGGATGTTTAACTTGTCTGTGCTGATTACCGATCCGTTTATGGAGGCGGTGAAAGCAAATAAGTCATGGGAATTGGTCTTCGATGGCAAGATTTATAAAACGGTCAATGCGCTGGATTTATGGAATAAAATCATGCAAGCGACCTATGATTATGCCGAGCCAGGTGTGATCTTTATCGACCGTATCAATAAGAAAAACAACCTAGCCTATTGCGAAAGCATTGCCGCGACGAACCCGTGTGGCGAACAGCCGTTACCGCCTTATGGTGCGTGTTTACTGGGCTCGATTAATTTGGCGCGACTGGTGGACAGGCCGTTCGAGAAAGACGCGCATATTGATGAGGCCGCGTTGGATGATCTGGTGCGCACGGCTGTGCGGATGATGGATAATGTGGTCGATGCGTCGAAATTCCCACTCAAGGCCCAAGCACAAGAGGCCGAGGCAAAACGCCGTATTGGTTTGGGTGTGACAGGGCTGGCCGATGCATTGTTGATGGTCGGCGTGCGCTATGGTTCAGAGCAGGGTGCGCAAGTCACCGAGGCTTGGATGAAGCTGATTGCACGGGCGGCTTATTTAGCATCCAGCGATTTGGCTGCTGAAAAAGGKGCCTTCCCACTCTATGATAAAGAGGCTTATTTGGCCTCTGAAACCGTGGCGGATATGGACCAAGACGTGCGCGATGCAATCGCCAAAAAYGGCATTCGCAATGCTTTGCTAACCTCGATTGCGCCAACGGGAACGATCAGCCTGTATGCGGGGAATGTATCAAGCGGGATTGAGCCTGTGTTYGCYTATAGYTACACTCGWAAAGTGTTGCAAAAAGACGGATCACGCAGTGAGGAAGAGGTCGTTGATTATGCCGTTGATTTATGGCGTCAAAAGTTCGGCGATAAAGAATTGCCTGATCATTTTGTCGATGCCCAGACCTTGGCTCCGCTCGATCATGTGCGCATGCAAGCGGCGGCGCAAAAATGGATCGATAGCTCGATTTCCAAAACAATTAACTGCCCCGAAGATATTAGCTTTGATGACTTCAAACAGGTCTATATGGCCGCTTGGGATCAAGGATGTAAGGGCTGTACGACGTACCGCCCCAATGATGTGACCGGCTCTGTTTTGACAGTRTCCGAGACGACTGAAGCTGCGCCAGAAATAGATAAGGGTGCGGATGTGGTGTATTTGTCAGAACCGCTCAGCCGTCCTGAATCGCTAGAAGGTCATACYTATAARATCAAGTGGCCTGAAAACGAGCATGCGATTTATATCACCATTAATGATCTGGTTGAAAACGGCGTGCGGCGTCCGTTTGAGGTGTTTATCAATTCTAAGAACATGGAACATTACGCATGGACTTTGGCACTGACACGGATGATTTCAGCGGTGTTTCGGCGCGGCGGGGATGTGTCTTTTGTGGTCGAAGAACTTAAGGCCGTATTTGACCCACGCGGTGGCGCATGGATGAACGGAAAATACATTCCGTCAATCCTAGCTGTGATTGGCGGCGTGATCGAAGAACACATGATCCGCATTGGGTTTATCTCAGGTAAAGGTGCAGGATTGAAAACAGATCCAAAAGCCGAAGTGATTGCCGTGGGCGAACGCCCCAAAGGCAAACCTTGCCCGTCGTGCGGTCAATATGCATTACGGATGATTGAGGGCTGTATGACTTGCGGCGATTGCGGTCATTCTAAGTGCGGCTAGCTCTTAGGGGGTAATAGGGTGTGGTGTTGTGAAATACGCCATAACATCTAAGTCAGGCGCATTTAATACCTATAGTCGCTTCGATGAAAACTTGGAGCGGTACTTAAGGTGGGACACGTCCATACGCCTTTTTTGACGTTTAAATGCCTGACGAAAGATGTTTTACAATACGGTTTTAAGTGTCATTCTTAATGATCCCGAATGTCTCAATGTTATACTAGGCATTATCGTTGCTGTTTGTTCTGGCATTAAGTGTAACCGAAAACGTTTATATACATTTTGCATAATGCGGGTGGCAATTGATGTTGCCATGTGCAGACCAACGCATCGATGTGGGCCAAGACCAAAAGGAATGTAGGCGTGACGGGGGCGTTGAGCTATGCGTTCTGGATCAAATCTCGTGGGATCGAATTGTTCCGCGTTAGGCCAAAATTCGGGGTGACGATGTAACAGGTATGGTGAAATTAGAACACTTGAACCACGAGGAATATGATAGCCGTTGATTTCATTGTCTTTGATCGCGCGGCGTTCAATGATCCAGATAGATGGGTACAGCCGTATTGTTTCTGAAAATACGTGATGTAAATTTGAGGCTTCAAAATTCATTTCGGGTGCTTTTGCGACACTGTAAAAGGCCCATGATAAAGCATTTGCCGTTGTCTCATGACCTGCCAATAGTAATGTTACAGYAGCGTCGCGGAGTTCTTGGTCGGTTAGTTGTGCCTCGCTACTGCCTTCATGTGCCGCAAGCAAGCGTGACAATAAATCATCTTTGATTATTCCACTGTTTCGGCGATTTTGAATGATGTTAAATACAATATCATCAATTTCAGAAACTGCGTTTTTGAATGCTCGGCGATGAAATCTTTTTGAAATCATCGAGGGATCAAGCGGAGCTTCTAAACGTCGCCATGTGTCCGCCAATATTATATCCAAGGCATCTTCTATGCGATCCGAAGCAACGCTTGATGCGAAAAGAATTTCAGCGGATATTGAAATAACCAAATGCATCATTTCTGATACAATATCGATAGTTCCGCCTTGATCGGAAATTTTGGACCACCGATTTAATACCGTTTCCATTGCGCCATCGACCGTATCCCCAACCGTTTCTAAATAACGGGGTTGAAATACGGGCTGGATTAACTTTCGATGACGAAGCCATGCATCTTGATTRGCAGATAAAAGGCTATCCCCACAGGTTGCTTGGATACGCGCAACACTACGTGTGTTTTTATCATAGCAGGATGCTTCATGCGATAATATTTGTTCCACATACTCAGGTCTGTTGACCAAATGCGCTGTCACAGGCCCAAAACGCATTCTGACCACATCGCCATGATCGTGTGTGGCTTTAGATAGAAAACCAAGAGCGTCTTGCTTGAAGTCAGGCAATGATCCCCAGATTAGGCCGCCACGTGGCCCTGGTGCATGTTTGAGGGTATTCCTACGCGTGATCATGTAGGATAATTCCATGTCTTAAAACTGCGTTTCCACCGTTTTGCTACAATCATACGTGTGGCATCATCTAATTTTGAAAAGTTGTTTTTCTGATAGCCTTTTAATGACGATAGGTAGCGTTGTAAGTTTGGTTCGAAA
Organism: Paracoccaceae bacterium; assembly: GCA_002401045.1. Lineage (GTDB taxonomy): Bacteria > Pseudomonadota > Alphaproteobacteria > Rhodobacterales > Rhodobacteraceae > Amylibacter. The sequence goes on along the minus strand of NVSA01000034.1, from coordinate 9,823 downwards.
CGATCGAAGCCGTCTAAGGACAAATGGTCGTAGGCATTCTTAAGCGTCCCAACTGGATCATTTTCTAAGTCATTGAAGCGAATGTCGTAAATACGGTCTTTTGCAACCAAAGGTAGGTCTTCAAAGTAAGCATCATACATCGTTTCATGCCGCTGTAGCAGGCCTTCGTCGATCTTTTCTACATTGGGTTTTTGCAGGTAAGTATACCATCCAGCCGTATCGAAAAAATGCCGTTGAGACTGGAAAACTCTATAAGGGTCGCGGTGAATATGAACAAAGCGAGCATTTGGGAAAACCTCTAAGATTGTCCGAATGCGTGCGGTGTGCGGTGGTGATTTCAACAATAGAGAACGGTTGTCATTTAAGGATAGTTTTTTGCAAAAATAAAGTAATGCTGCCTTCCATTCTTCAATTTTAGAACGCTCAACATTGCGAAAGGATAAAAACTTATCGTAATACTCTTCGTTATTTGGAAAACTTGTTCCCAGATAAACAGAATTTAATGTCATCAGTAGGGGGGCAAATTCATCCTCTTGAGGGGATGAAAATGTTAACGCCATATTATCCATTGGACGCTTAGGTGGAACCAGCCAAGGGAACATCCGCGTGATGAAGTTTTCTGTTGTCAAAAAAGTGTATGGATTCACTACCTGATAGGTATTTGCATACTGAAATTGCGCATCGTCTTGGGCTAATAAATCGTGAAGCAATGTTGTTCCACTACGCCAATGGCCAAGGATAAATAAGGGGGGGCGTGTAATTTCGGTTTGATTAATGGCTGCGCCATAGCGCGCTTTATCAATTAAGGCATTCAAGGAGTTTAAAAGGCTTGAGGCTGTAATAAAAGCAGCACGATGCCAGTATGCAGGTGAAATATAAAAGCGGTTTTGTGCTAATAGCTTAATCCATTTCCCAAAAGTGATCCCCGCTAAATAGTTATGAGAGATACTCCAACGGTGCTTTAATTTTTGTTTCATGCCAGTTGACCTGTGGAGTTTGTTTTACTTTTTAGATGCATTAAATATATATGTTCAATTAATTTTCGTGTGTTTTTAGTGATTAGAGATAACAAAATAATCTTGATTGAATAAGCATGTCGGAGTTTTAAGAAAACTACAAACCCCTTTCTCTAGTCTATGTTTATCTATTAATATTTTAACAATGCTATATAATCGCTGGATTATGTAGATTGTGCCCAATTTGTTAATTTAAGAGGTTAAAATTGATTATTCCGTTTCATGTTATCGAGATGCTAAAAAGAGTGCGCGCGCGGTTTCAAAATGAACCTGTAGAACAAAGAATGCTACCCAATGATGAGGACTTTACGACTTTGCGTCCTGTGCGCACAGCCAGTTCCCAGTCGATTGAAAAATACTGGGCGCGGTTGGTCGGGGCCGAAACTGCATCGCAAAATGATAAAAATCAATTGGCAGATCCGAGTACGATTGAAAATGCTGAACTGTTTAGCGCGAATATTGAAAATTTCATTGGAACTGTGAAAATACCTGTTGGGATCATAGGGCCGTTGCGCGTTAACGGTTTGAATGCAAATGATGATTACCATGTCCCCATGGCTACGACCGAGGCCGCTTTGGTTGCGTCATATGCCCGTGGCGCTTACGCGGCTACGAAATCAGGTGGTATTAGCACGGCTGTTTTATATGAAGGTGTTATTCGGACACCTGCATTCGTGTTTGACAGTTTGTTGACTGCAGGTCGTTTTGTTGAATGGGTTGTATCAACGATCGATACCTTAAAAGATACTGCCGAAAGCACGACCAATTATGGTAAGCTGGTTTCAGTTGAACCTGTCGTGGACAATAATATTGTTTTCCTGATTTGCCGTTATACTACGGGCGATGCCGCGGGGCAAAATATGGTGACGATTGCGACCAATGCACTATGCGAGCATATTGCTCGGGATTGCCCCGTTACAATTGAAAATTGGTATATTGAGGGTAATTTTTCTGGGGATAAAAAAGCATCTTTTTTAGGCATGGTGACGGGGCGTGGTCGTAAGGTCAGCGCTTCTGTTACGTTAACGGCAGAGGTTGTTGAGAAAACCTTGGGAACAACTGTGCAGGCAATGCTCGATTATGGGCGCGTGGCCAATCTTGGATCACATTTGTCAGGACAGCTTGGCGCACAAGCTCATTTTGCCAATGGTTTGGCCGCAATCTATATTGCAACGGGTCAAGACGCTGCATGTGTTGCTGAAAGTGCTATTGGCATTACCCGTATGGAGGCGCGCGGTGATGATCTGTTTTGTTGTGTGACAATGCCCAATATTCTTGTGGGCTCGGTGGGCGGTGGCACAAGTCTACCCAGCCAATCTGCAGGTCTAAATATTCTGGGTCTTAAAGGGGCAGGCAAAGGCGCTGCGCTGGCAGAGGTGACGGCTGCAACTTGTTTATGCGGTGAGATATCTATTGTAGCGGCTATCGCTGCAGGGCATTTCACGCGTGCCCACGAAAACTTGGCGCGCCATAGATGACACAATCCTTATTTTCTAAACTTTGGGTGTATCAATCCGAACGATATCCTTTGGCTAAGGTCGCCCCGCTGTTGGCTGTGTTTTCAGCTGCCAGTATTTGCGTTTCTGCGCAGATGGCWGGCCGCGATTTACCGCATTGGTCTGCGTTTCTGGCGGCATTCATCATTGTTTTGGCATTGTTTTTTCAGATGCGTGTCTGCGATGAATATAAAGACCTTGAAGATGATATGACCTATAGACCTGAGCGGCCTATCCCACGTGGATTAGTGACGCTTCGATTGATTATTATCCTTGGCGTTTTATCTATGCCGATCACGGTCTTTGCAACTTGGGCTTGGCATCCACCTGTTTTGTGGTTGCTTGGGCTTGTCTGGATTTGGTTGTTGGCGATGACTGCTGAATTCGGATCGCCGACTTGGTTAAAAGCGCGCCCGATTTTGTATCTTGCAAGCCATATGGCTATCATGCCGATGATTGATTTGCTTTTGACAGGTGTTGAATGGGTGCCCGGTGGCGGGGCCGCATCACACTTATGGCTATTTTTAACACTGTCTTTCGTAAATGGCTGTGTATTGGAAATTGGGCGAAAACTTTGGGCTCCTGAAAATGAGATAGAGGGCGTCGATACCTATTCTGGGTTATGGGGACATGATCGGGCAGCCACTGTCTGGATGGCCTGTATCTTTGTCTCTTTTGTGCTTCTTATAGCTGTAGGTTTTGTTGTGGGGACTGCATTTGTAAACATGATTATTGGCTTAATTGGGTTTATTACCTGCTTTATCAGTGCGCGAAATTATAAAAAGGCCCCAACAAATGCAGCTCAAAAACATATGGATACACTTGCTGGATTATGGGTGTTTCTATGTTACGCGACTGCAGGCTTCGCACCCTATTTTTTGAAGGCTTTTCAATGACTTTTATTATACCTCAGACGAAAGCCACAGATGTTAATCAAGTGGGCGGTAAAGCGGTATCCTTGGCGCGGTTGGAAGCATTAGGTTTTAATCCTCCAGCGTTTTTTGCAATTCACGCAGATGCATTCAGGATGGGTAAAAACGGCCCTGTTGCAAATGCGGGTCTAAAAGGCGCGTTAAGAAAATCATTAATAGACTTGGGTGTAGGCCCTTTTGCCGTTCGCAGTTCTGCCCGACAAGAAGATGGGGCAGAACACAGCCATGCTGGGCAATTCGATACATTGTTGAATGTGGACAAAGAAGATGTGTTTGAGGCTGCCAAACAAGTTTGGTTGTCGGGCTTCTCGGATACAGTTCAGACATATCGAAAAGTGAAATCAGGCGGCGACGCCGAAGCACCTGCGATTGTTGTTCAACGTATGATTGAGGCTGTTTCAGCTGGTATTGCCTTTTCCGCTGATCCTGTAACGGGGCAACGTAATCGTGTTGTGATTTCCGCTATTTCGGGATTAGGCGAACAATTGGTTTCTGGTGAAAAAGACGGCGAAGATTGGACCATTGGTAAAGAAGGCAACATCTTGAAGGGGCCAGAAACACCAGTGGTTTTGGATGCCCAACGTGCACAACAGGTTGCAGAACTGGCCCAAAGGGCTGAACAGGCTTTTGATGTGCCACAAGACATTGAATGGGCTTTTGATGGCGATGGGTTACATATTCTTCAAGCCAGACCAATTACAACTGAACTGTTGTCTAATGCGTCTGAAGACACTGCATTAACTATTTTTGACAATTCGAATATTGTCGAAAGCTATCCTGGCATGGTCAGCCCACTGACCTATTCTTTTGCGGTTCATATCTACGCGCGTGTCTACCGTGCCTTTGTTGATCTATTAGGGGTGGATGGTAATACAATTGACGAAAACGCGGCTGTATTCGGGAATATGCTGGGTCGTATTGATGGCCGCGTATATTATAATCTGGTCAATTGGTACCGTGCCTTGGCACTGCTCCCTGGGTTTTCGCTAAACCGTGCGTATATGGAAACCATGATGGGGGTTTCCGAGCCGATGCCCTTAGAGATTACAAATGCAATTGGGCCACCACCTGCAACAGGTTTTGCGATGGTTGTGGAATATAYGAAACTAGCCAAAGTAGCTGGCAGTCTCATCTGGCAAGCGATCCGCTTACCTAAAACACGCAGCCTATTTTATGGCCGTCTAAATGCAGCATTACACAGTGATTTTGAGATGTCCAAAGCGGGTCCAACTGTATTGGCTGCTGAGTATCGAAAAATTGAAAGCTCGCTTCTGGATCGTTGGGATGCGCCCCTGATTAATGACTTTCTGTGCATGATTGCGTTTGGTGCGTCACGCAACCTGATGCAAAAATGGTTGGGGAAAGACGGGTTGTTTTTGCACAATGATGTTATGATCGGGCAGGGCGATATTATTTCGGCAGAGCCTGCCCAACGAATTGCAAAAATGGGTCAGATGGTGCGCATTGCCGGTTTGGCCGATGCTGTTGCATCAGAGGGTCTGAATGCATTCAAAGACCACCCAGATATTGCGCAAGAAGTGCAATCATATTTGGATAAATTTGGGGATCGTTGCACCGAAGAGTTAAAGCTGGAAAGCATTCCGTTAAGCGATGATCCAACCACCTTATTATACGCAATTTCAGYAAGTGCGGGGCGAGAGGTTCATGCCGCGCGCAAGGCAAGTGAACCAGATTGGGCGGCTTTATTTGAAAATAAACCTATCAAGCGTCAACTTGCTAAATGGATTATAACATGGACCAAAGCGCGGGTACGCGACCGAGAGAATCTGCGATTTGAACGGACGCGAATTTTTGGTCAYGCACGCCGTATTTTTTTAGCTTTAGGCAGAGAATTCGCAGCACGTGGCCTATTATCGACACARCGCGATATCTTTTTTCTGACGACAGAAGAAATACTCGGCGCGGTAGAGGGCTTTGGTATRTCACCTGAYCTGAAATCACTTGTGGCATTGCGTAAGGCAGAAGATGCAAGTGGCGCTATACGCCCCGACCCGCCAGAACGTATTGAAATACGCGGCCCAGCAATCTCGCCATCTTGGGAGCCAAATGTAGCCTCAGAAAAAGACACGGCAAGAATACGTAGCGCWACGGGTTGTTCTGCGGGGCGTGTAACGGCAAAGGCGCGGATTATTCGTGACCCGCGTACAGAAAGATTAGAGTCTGGCGATATTTTAGTGGCCCGTCATACGGATCCGGGATGGATTGCTGTGTTTTGCAACGCCTCTGCTATCGTCGTTGAACGTGGATCACTTCTATCTCATTCTGCGATCGTTGCCCGAGAACTGGGTATTCCTTGTGTGGTTGGATTAAAAGATGCAACCAATTGGATCACAGATGGTGAGCAATTGGTTGTGGACGGGGCAACGGGACAAGTGGAAAGATGTGATGCAAAGCTCTGAGATTGAAACAAAGGCTGATTTTGACCACATTCGGTATGCGCAACTTTGGGAAGATGCRGATGTATTGACCCAAGGTTTGGGCGACTGCACAGGCGGTACGCTTGTATCAATTTGTTCTGCGGGTGATAACGCGTTAGCGATGCTAACGCTTGMCCCYAAACGYGTTGTTGTGGTGGATCTGTCACCAGCCCAAATAGCCTGTTTAAAGTTGCGTATMGGCGCGTTTCAAAATCTGGATCACACAGCATTTTTAGAACTTATGGGCGCACGCCCTAGCACCGATCGCAAAGCACATCTGGCCGAAGCGCTGATCGGGCTTGATGCTGATACGCAGGCGTTTTGGGCTGACTTATCAGATGATGTTGCAGAACATGGCGCAGGTGGTGTCGGTAAGTTCGAACGTTATTTTCGCATATTTCGGAAAAAACTGTTGCCGTTGGTGCATACGCGAAAAACCATCGATGATATTTTTGTCTCACGGCCTAAAGATCAACGTCAGGTTTTTTTGGATACGCGCTTTAACACGTGGCGTTGGCGTCTGCTGTTGAATGTTTTTTTCTCACGGTTTGTGATGGGCCGTATGGGGCGTGATAAAGCCTTTTTCGATCATGTGGAGGGCAGTCCTGCACAGCATGTAGCGCGCCGTATTCATCACGCTGCGGTGCAATGTGATCCCGCTGACAATCCCTATTTGCATTGGATTTTGAAAGACGGGCATGGCGATGCTTTACCAATGACATGGCGCAAGGAACATTTTGAAACAATCAAACAGCGACTTGACCGTATTGAAATCAGACCAGGATCATTAGAGGCATTTGTATCAACAGGTGAAAAAGCGAATGGATTTAACCTGTCAGATATCTTTGAATATATGTCCCCTGAAGTATACGCACAGGTTTATGGAAGCATTCTAAAAGCATCAGCACCTAAAGCACGGTTAGTGTATTGGAATATGATGGCTCCACGCCGTGTGCCTGCAGCCTTTGCAAATAAGGTGAAGACGTTAACAGATTTAGAAGATGTTTTAAAAACTCAAGATAAAGCGTTTTTCTATTCTGATTTTGTTATTGAAGAGATTCAGTAATGAATATTACGTTTCAGGTCATAATCGCTTTTACATCCGTTGCCGTTTTATTGGGGTTAATGGCCGTTGTGCGCCGTATCGCGCAAACGATTGGTATTAATGCAGAGGTGCAGCGCAAGTTGGTTCATATTGGAACGGGCTTGTATGCATTGACACTTCCTTGGCTGTTTCCTGATCGCTGGCCCGTTTATATGCTGATTGCAATAACATTGGTTATGATGTTGTTCTTACGGTTACCAAAAGTTGCGAAATCTGGATTAGGGTCAACTCTGCACGGTGTTGATCGGAAATCCTATGGCGATATCTTATTAGCCCTATCTGTCGGGTTATGTTTCTTTTTATCAGATGGCCGAACGTATCTTTATGTACTGCCTATTGCGGTTTTGACATTGGCCGATGCCGCGGCAGCACTTACGGGCAGTGCGTATGGGACACGCTTTTTTCAAGTTGAAGATGGGCACAAAAGTATTGAGGGATGTGCCGTTTTCTTTGTGGTGACATTACTCGTTTCTATCCTATGCCTGATGTTACTTACATCTTTTGCACCTCTAAATATTATTGTGATTTCTTTAATGGTGGCGGGTTTCGGGACGTTGGTTGAAGCGGCTAGTTGGCGTGGATTTGATAACTTATTTTTACCAATGGGACTATTGGTGTTTCTAGCTATTTATGCCGATAAAGATTTAACCTCTCTCATAATATTAGCTGTTTTCTTTGCCGTGACATTGCTTGTTTTTCGGTTTTTAGCGCCTAAAATCGGACTGACATCCCATGCTTCACGGGTTTATATTACAACGGTTTTTTTACTATTTGCGGTAACGGCATTTCAAAATGCTATCATACCCACTTTAGTTTTGGTGGCGCATGCTTGGTGCGGGCGTACCAACCCGTGTAAAGGTCGCTTTCCTGATCTCGATGTAATCGCAGCGCTCGTCTTGGTTAGTTTGGGCTGGTTGGTGTTGGGGAATGCTACAGGTTGGAATGCGGTTTCTTTTTATGGTGTGACAGCAATCGGAATGACGATGGGGTTATCTGCGTTGGCTTTAGCGCCACTTGCTGGTGTTAACCGAATGATTGCTATGGTGGCTCTTGCCGTAGGGTTATGTGCGATCCGCATCTGGGTTGTTTATGCCAATCCAGATTATGCTAACTGGGCAGGGTCATTATGGGGTGTAATTATTGCTACACTGTTTCTAACAGCTTTGACGCCAGTTGTATTTCCAAATGCATTTTGGCGTGCGCGGATTACAAAGTTAACGATTTTATCTGTTGTACTACCCTTTGGGTTTTATGTGTTTTCTATCGATGTAATTGGACTTTTGAGATGACGAAAAAAACCTTTAAATCTGGCGATGCAAAAATCACAGCTTATCTGGATGCGCCTGATTGGCAAGATATGCCAACCGCCGCGTTGGGCGAGTTTTCATGCAAGACCGTTGAAGATGGTCAGCAGGTTGTTGAAAAATCGATCCAGTTTATTCGTGAGCATGGAAAAGACCAGGTTATCGGACCGATGAGCGGCGATACATGGCATAGCTACCGATTTATTACTGAAACGGATGGTAGCGCTCCATTTCTATTGGAACCTACGAATAGACCGCATGATGTAGATATTTTTACAAAGGTGGGTTTCGAAAAAATCAGCGGCTATTTTTCCGCGCGTGTGCCTTTAGATCAAACGGCGAAAGATGTGCCAACACCTACAACGGATTTTACGATTGAGGGATGGGACGGTGTAAACCCAGAAGCGTTATTTGAGCAGGTATTTGAATTGTCTGTGGAAGCTTTTTCTAAAAACGCTTTCTACAAACCAATTAGCAAAGAAGATTTTCTAGYAATGTACATGCCCATTGTTCCAATGATTAAAAAGGATTTGATCTTTTTTGCTCGTCGTCCTGATGGCAGCCTAGCAGGGTTCCTGTTTGGCATCCYAAATTATGCAGAGGGGCCAAATGCGAAAACCGTTATCTTAAAGACATACGCAAGCTTAGAGAAAGGTGCGGGTCGACATTTGGCCCGTGCCTTTCACACGGCGGCCTTGGCAAGCGGATATGAAATGGCGATCCACGCGTTAATCCACGATGATAATTTGTCAGGTTTGCGCAGTGCTTCTGAAGGAGCACAGATTTTTCGGCGTTACAGTTTGTTCGGATTAAAGCTAAATGGCTAATCTACTCCATCATTTTGCCACCGCGGTTTCTAATCATCCTGATCGGGTTGCGATCATTGATGGAAAAGGGCGGGCAATCAGCTTTGTGGCATTGCGAACGCGTGCGGAAGGGTTTGCAATTTATTGGCATTCATTAGGCGTGCGCAAAGGTGATAATGTGTTGATCGCAATGCCGCTTGGTATTGATCTATATGCAAGCCTTGCAGCTTTATGGTCTTTGGGCGCAACCGTTGTTTTACCCGAACCTGTAATGGGGCTAGCGGGACTGCGCCATGCTGCACGTACAACCAAAGTTACGGCCTATTGTGCATCTGGTTTTTATTGTKWRTWRMMSNTAKRYWNTGYMTGAACTTAGGTCTGTTCGACTTTTAAAAACCAAAACTAAAGATGGGGATAAACCAACCCCACTTGATCTTGATGACGATGATATTGCCCTGATTTCATTTACATCAGGCACAACTGGAAAACCAAAGGCTATCCCGCGCAGTCACGGTTTTTTAATGGCGCAACATCGTGCAATTTCGCCTCTGTTAAAAAGCGCCTCTTCTGAAAGGGACTTGGTTGCTTTCCCGGTTTTTACACTGATTAATATTGCCAGTGGGCAAACATCTGTCTTGCCGAATTGGAAAATGGGTAAGCTTGCAAAAGTTAAACCAGATGAATTAGCCGCTTGGTGCGGTAAGCAAGATGTTACACGCGCACTTC
>NVSA01000033.1 GCA_002401045.1 Paracoccaceae bacterium | reverse complement strand
GTTTTGACACCCAAGCCTTTGGGGTACGGCGCATCGAGTGCGTGGGCGCAGGGCGGTGTGGCGGCGGCGATGGATGAAAACGACACGCCAGAGGCACATGCCCGCGATACGGTGAATGCTGGTGACGGGATTGTCGACGAAGAGATTGCAAGATTTGTGACAGCGGCGGCTAAGATGCATGTGCTTGAATTGGCAGATGTTGGCACGCCGTTCGACCGCACTGAAGATGGCGGTTTTGTGATGTCAAAAGAGGCCGCGCATGGCTTTGCGCGGGTTGTGCGGGTCAAAGGTGATCAGGCTGGTGCGGCGATTATGAAAACCTTGGTTGAAGAGGTCGGTCGTACCCCGTCAATTACTGTGATTGAAGGCGCTACAGCACTGGATTTACTGGTTGAAGACGGCGAAATGCAGGGCGTTGTTGTCACAGAAGATGGCGGTACGCCTTATGTAATCCAAGCCAAGGCCTATTTGATGGCTGCGGGTGGCACGGGCAGTTTGTACCTGAAAACAACCAATCCTCCGTCGGTTCGGGGCTTGGCATTGGGCATGGCGGCGCGTGCGGGGGCTGTGATTGCCGACGCTGAATTTGTACAGTTTCACCCCACCGCGATTGATGTGGATTTAGACCCGAAACCGCTGGCGACCGAAGCGTTGCGCGGTGAAGGTGCTATTTTGATTAACAAGCATGGTGAACGCTTTATGCTGGATATTCATCCCGATGCTGAACTGGCACCACGCGATGTTGTGGCACGGGAAAATTTCCGTCAACATCAGGACGGTAATATCCCGATGCTGGACACACGTGAAGCGATTGGGGAACGCATTTTGGAAGAGTTCCCCTCGGTATCGACGGCTTGCCTGAAAGCGGGTATTGRYMMSRRTAAAGAGCCGTTTCCAATCGTTCCTGCAGCGCATTACCATATGGGTGGTGTGGCGACCGATGCTAAGGGACGCTCAACGATCAAAGGGCTTTGGGTGTCGGGTGAGGCATCTTCAACGGGGTTGCACGGGGCCAATCGTTTGGCGTCAAATGGACTGCTTGAAGCGCTGGTCTTTGCTGCTACCTGTGCAGATCAAATTACAAAAATGCTGGAGGCCGATCTGGGCTGTCGTGTGGACAGAGATTTGGCCGCGCCTGACCTTGGTTTTGCCAAGGTTAATGAAGGTGCCGTTTTGAAACTACGCACGATCATGTCGACATACGTTGGCGTGTTGCGCGATGGTGACGGCATGGCAGAGGCTTTGCGCGGCCTGCGGGCGCTGGATGCTGAATTTGGCGGCACGTCGACGAATTTCGACAATATGCTGGCGGCGGCAACATTGATTGCGGCGGCGGCTTATAATCGCCGCGAGTCTCGTGGCGGGCATTACCGCACGGATTATCCCGATAAGGATGAAGTCTTGRCGCACCGTACTGAGATCACTTACGCGCAGGCGCTTGCCGTGCGTGACAGTTTATAAGGGAATATTATGAGCCATTCCGCTGTACCTGACTTTTTATTGCAAGATTTGATCACGCGATCACTGCACGAGGATTTGGGCGGGGTTGGTGATTTGACCAGCCGTGCGGTTATTCCTGATGGCACGCTTTATACCGCCCATATTAACGCGCGGGACGCTGGGGTGATTTCTGGCATGCAACTGGCACGCCTGTCGTTTCATACGGTTGATCCATCGCTAGAGGTGGAAACACTGATTGGCGATGGCGGGCGCATTAAAGCGGGCGATATCTGTATGACGATTAAGGGCGAGGCCAAGTCTATTTTGATGGGCGAGAGGGTTGCGTTGAACCTTGGTGGGCGCCTGTCTGGGATTGCGACGATGACGGCTGATTTTGTGGCGCAGACCAAGGGGACGAAAACCAAAATTACCTGTACGCGTAAAACCACCCCTGGATTGCGGCTGGTGGAAAAAGAGGCTGTGCGCCATGGCGGCGGATCAAACCACCGCTTTGGGCTGAACGATGCGATTATGATCAAGGATAATCATATTGCGGCGGCAGGCTCTATTCGTGACGTTTTGGAACGTGCGCGTGAATTTGCATCGCATATGCGGGTGATTGAAATTGAGGTTGATACATTGGCACAACTGGACGAGGTGCTGAAAGTGGGCATCGCGAACTGTGTGTTGCTGGATAATATGTCGACCCCAGATTTGACTAAGGGTGTTGAAATGGTCAGCGGTGCGATGGTGGTTGAGGCCAGTGGGAATATGCGGTTGGAACGTATTGCTGAAGTGGCATCAACAGGTGTTGACTATATTTCGGTCGGGGCATTGACCCATACTGTGACCAACCTCGATCTTGGTTTGGACTTTTAAGCTTTGCGTAACGGTTTTCCCATAGCGACGGCAGGGTTGCGTGTTGGTTTGTTGGGGGGGTCGTTCGATCCGCCACATCAAGGGCATGTGCATATTTCGCGCTGGGCATTGAAAGAATTCGGCCTTGATCAGGTTTGGTGGTTGGTGTCCCCTGGTAATCCGCTGAAAACCCGTGGCCCTGAGCCGCTGGCAAAGCGTGTGCAGGCTTGTAAGGATTTGGTGCAACATCCGCGCATAAAAGTGACGGATTTGGAAAGYCGATTGAACACAYGYTATACGGCGCAAACACTGCGTAAGCTGATGGCGCTTTATTCGGATGTRCGGTTTGTMTGGTTGATGGGCGCTGATAATTTGGTGCAWTTYCAYAAATGGGATCAATGGGATACCATTATGGAGATGGTGCCTATCGGGGTGTTGGCGCGGCCTGAGGAACAGATTTTGGCAGGGTGTTCCCCTGCGGCRCGGCGCTATGCGCATCACCGCCTGTCGGCGCGGCGCTCAACGGCATTACCGTTCAGGMMRGCRCCGTGTTGGAGTTTGTTAAATGGCCCGATGATGGATGTTTCATCAACCGAAATTCGCAAACGTGGGAATTGGGTGGCTAAACCTTAGAAGGCTGTAAGGGACTATGGCATATAATAGACGTATTGTTTTAGGGATTTTAAGCTGTTTTCTAGCAGTTATTTTTGGCGGTGTTGTGCTTGCCGAAGCACCGCTGATCCGTGCTGATTTTAAGACATTACTGGCGGGTGCTGGGCTATCTGGGCAAAAAAGCATTGTCGTGATGGACGCGATCACGGGACAGGTTCTCGAAAGTCATAATGGGTCAAAGACCTTGCCGCCTGCCAGTGTGACTAAGGCCGCAACAGCGCTTTATGCGATGCATAATCTTGGAACTGAAGCCACATTTAAAACCAATCTGATTGCCACAGGGCCGATCCGTAATGGCGTGCTGATGGGGGATTTGGTTTTGTCAGGCGGGGGCGATCCGCGCCTTGATACCGATGCGCTGGGCGCTTTGGCAAAACAGTTAAAGGCTAAGGGCGTGCGGTCAATCACGGGCCGGTTCTTGGTCTATGCAGGGGCGCTGCCCTATGTGCGAGAGGTCGATAATAGTCAGCCTGATCATGTGGGCTATAATCCATCAATCCATGGGCTGAACCTGAATTTTAACCGCGTTTTCTTTGAATGGAAGCAGGTAAACAGTGGCTATAAGCTGTCGATGCAGGCGCGCGGTAAAAATTATTCACCTGTGGTTCGGGGTATTCAGATTGGCACAAAGGCGCGGGATTTACCTGTGTTTACCTACCGTCAGGCCAATGGGCAGGATATCTGGACGGTTGCAACCACGGCGTTGGGGCGCGGCGGTAGTCGGTGGTTGCCTGTACGCCGCCCTGCGGATTATGCGGGGGAAGTTTTTCGAACATTGGCCGCAATGAACGGGGTGAAATTGCCTAAGCAAAAAGTAGTTGAAAAACCTGTCGGCGGGACGGCGATTGCGCAATGGCGCAGTGACCGCGTTGTCGATTTGATCCGTTCAATGATCAAATATTCGACCAATATGACGGCCGAAGTTTTGGGGCTGAGTGCCAGTGTTAAGCGGGGYAAACCTGTGGGGAGTTTACGGGCTTCTGGTAAAGAAATGACGGCTTGGTTGTCAGCGCAATATGGTATCCGAGGCGCGAAATTTGTGGATCATTCAGGGTTGAATGACGCCAACAGGATTTCTGCCCATGAAATGACGCGATTGTTGGTGAATGCCAAATGGAACGGGGCGTTGCGCCCTGTGATGAAGGAAATSACCTTGCGTAATGCGCAGTGGAAAAGCGCCCCGATTGCGGGGGCCAAGGTGGTTGTTAAAACGGGAACTTTGAATTTCGCCTCGGCATTGGCAGGGTATATTACGTGCCCGAACGGGCGTAAGTTGGCCTTTGCTATTTTTACGGCTGATATGGGAAAACGTGCAAAAATTGCCAAGAAAGATCGTGAAAGACCCGCTGGTGCGAAGGCATGGGCGCGAAAATCACGGGTGATGCAACACCAGTTGGTGCGTCACTGGATTGGGGCTTATGGTGGATAACTTTGTATCAAGGATAACTTTAGAGGAGTGAGTTCATGGAACCAATTTTAGCATACCTGCGAAAAGGCGGTGCGATTACACCAAGTCTTCAACCTATTGGCGGCGAGCTGCGTGTTGATAGCTACATAATCCATCCAAATAATGAAATTGAACTGGTGAAATGGTGGGTGCAGATCGGGGATGATGCAGTTTATAGTAATGGTCCAAATCCGTTACCTGAAAACACTACAGTCCATCATTTCACCGGGACGGTGACGGGGTATCAGTATGTGGTGAATGAGCGCAATAAATTGTGGTTCACCCACTCTGGCACGCTATCATTACTGACACCTGAGATGGCGAAGAAATATTCACAAAGTTAAATGACGCGCACGTGCTCCGCGTTCAATAGCGGCGGTATTCAGGCGGTTCAGATTTAACTCATAGCGGGTTTCTTGTAAGAAACGCAGTTCTTCTTCGCGTAAAAGACCGTCAGAGGCCGCAACATCGCAACACAGGGCATAGGCGGTTTCAAATAGCTTTTCGGGTAATGCCGCGCGGACAAGACCAAAGAGGGCATCAAGCCCGTCTTCGTCTTCGAACAGATCGAATACGGCCTGCGACACGACTTGTAGGCGATCCGCATCATAGTTGGCGAAAATCGGCAGATGACCGACGATGCGTTCAATGGAGAGCAATTCGGATGTTTGAATGGTCTCATCAGAAACGGACATGGCGACCATCATCGCAACCAATGCATCTTCGTGGGTCCAGGGGGCAGGTGTTTGTGTCATCTTTGTCGACTCTCGTAGGGATTTACCTTTGCATAATATTGACCCCGCGCGGTTGGGGCAATAGGTGTGTTGAAAATAACCCAGTGGAAATGAACATGTCTGAAATCCGTGAACTTGCGATGAAATCCAAAGCTTGGCCCTTTGATGAGGCGCGCAAACTGTTGAAACGGTTTAAAAACGGTGCGCCTGAAAAGGGCTATGTTTTATTCGAGACGGGCTATGGCCCATCAGGATTACCGCATATCGGGACTTTTGGTGAAGTTGCGCGTACCGCGATGATCCAGAATGCTTTTGAGATTCTATCGGATATTCCGACTAAGTTGATTTCTTTTTCCGACGATCTGGACGGTTTGCGCAAAGTTCCTAGCAATGTGCCGAACCAAGAAGAGATGCAAAAGCATTTGCACAAACCGCTGTCGGATGTGCCAGACCCGTTTGGGACGCATGACAGTTTCGCGGCGCATAACAATGCGATGCTGAGACGGTTCCTCGATACGTTCGGGTTTGAGTATGAGTTTTATTCTGCGACGGAATATTACCGTTCAGGTGCCTTTGATAAGGTGCTGTTGCGGGCCTGTGAAAAATACGACGAGATCATGGAAGTGATGCTGTCGTCGCTACGTGAAGAACGTCGCCAGACCTATTCGATTTTCCTGCCTATTTCGCCCAAAACAGGTCGGGTKCTTTATGTGCCGATGAAGTCGGTGAATAAGGCTGAGGGTACGATTACCTTTGATGATGAAGACGGTGTTGAGACGACGTTACCTGTGACGGGCGGCAATGTGAAATTGCAGTGGAAGCCTGATTTCGGGGCGCGCTGGTCGGCGTTGTCAGTGGATTTTGARATGTACGGYAAAGATCATTCTACCAACACGCATATCTATGACAAGATTTGTCGTTTGCTAGGTGCCCCTGCACCTGCGCATTATTTTTATGAGTTGTTCTTGGATGAGAATGGCGAAAAGATTTCCAAGTCAAAGGGCAATGGCGTGTCGATTGATGATTGGTTGACCTATGCCAGTGCGCAAAGCCTGTCGTATTTYATGTATCTGAAACCRCGCACRGCAAAACGGATGCATTTTGATGTSATYCCTAAGGCGGTTGATGAATATCATCAGCAGTTGCGGGCTTATGAAACCCAAGAYTSRRCGGCGCGGTTAAACAACCCTGTGTACCATATTCATAAGGGCGATGTGCCCAAATCGGATATGGTTGTGTCGTTTGCGATGTTGYTRAATTTGGCATCGGTTTCCAGTGCCGAGACCAAGGATGTAATGTGGGGCTTTATTCGTAAATATGCCCCTGATGCGACGGCTCAGACGCACCCGATGATGGATGCGGCGGCTGGGTTTGCGGTGCGATATTACCATGATTTTGTGAAACCATCCAAAAAGTTTCGGGTGGCGAACGATCAAGAGCGCGCGGCTTTGGCTGATTTGAAAGCGGGGCTGGCAGATGTTTCTGTTGCTAAGTCGATGATCGAGAAAAAGAACGCGGATATGGGCAAAGAGCCTGTGGACTTGTCGAATTACGGACTGGTCAGTGGCGAAGATTTGCAGGCTTTGGTTTTTGCCGTGGGTAAGAACCATAAGTTTGAGAATTTGCGCGACTGGTTTCAAGCGATCTATGAAGTTCTGCTAGGTGCGTCCCAAGGGCCGCGTTTTGGCGGGTTTGTGGCACTTTATGGTGTTGCGGAAACCATTGCGTTGATTGATGCCGCTTTGAACGGTGACTTAGTTTAAGTCGTTGGCTGTTAAGGCGTAGGCTTTGCCAAAGCCTGCGTTTAGGTCTGCGGATGTGATGTTGAAGATCACAAAGTTGAAATCGGCGAAATCTATATAGAGTTTTGATTTGGGATGTGTGGCCAGATAATGGTCGCGGATTGCGTTGTAATCTGAGCTGTCTCTGGTGAGTAGTTCTGCGTGGCATTGCAAGGATATACGCGGATGGGTCAGCGGGTCGCCCTTGCTGGCGGGCTCCCCCAATAGCACGGAACAGCTTGGGTTTTTGTGTAAGGCTTTGGTGTGGAATGACAGATCGGAAATCAATGTGATCGGCTGGCCTGATGTCGGGTGTTGTCCGATGGCAATGCGGGTCACATGGGGCGCACCTGTGTCTGGGGTTAGCACGCCAAGTGCGCCAAATTTCGCTTGTTTGATCAAGTCGCGGGCAAGGGTGCGGGCGTCTGGGTCTGTGGGGCGGATGGGGTTTGTTTTTATGGTCATATGCTGGTGAGTATCGTTGTGGCACCCAGCGATAGCAAGGCGGCGATGAGTAGCACCCACAGGACGTTCCAATGGCGCTTTAACAACAGGTAGGCGCACAGGATGGCAAGGGTGACAACTGTGAGGTTAAGGGAAGACCATTGCGGTATCCACAGGGTTAGGATGCCTGTTTCGGTGGCGGTGACACGGTCGAAAAAGACGTGCAGGGCGAACCAGACGGACAGGTTCAGGATGACACCGACAACGGCGGCGGTGATGGCGTTTAATGCGCCACGTAAGCGAGGTTGGGTGGCGACCCAGTCGATGTAGGGCGCGCCTGCGAATATCCATAAGAAACACGGTGTGAAGGTAACCCAAAGGGTGACGATGGCGGCAAAAAGTCCTAACCACCAGCCGCCGATGGCATAGCCTGCGAGAAAACCGACGAATTCAGTGACAAGGATGAGCGGGCCAGGGGTGGTTTCGGCAAGACCTAATCCGTCCATCATTTGACCCGCAGTGAGCCAGCCTTTGAGGGTGACCACGTCTTGCCCCATATAGGCCAATACCGCGTAGGCACCGCCAAAGGTGACGACGGCGAGTCTGGAGAAGAAATAGGCAATTTCTGTGAGGATGCTGGTCTGTGTGAAGGCATCGAGTGCAAGGATAGGTGCCCACCAAATGACCAGCCAGAGGGCGATGGTTTTCAGGGTGCTGGAAAATGGTTGTCGGATGATGGAGGCGGTGTCTGCGGTGATTTTTCCATTAAACAGGCTACCGTAAATAGCGGCGGCTAGAATGATCAGCGGGTAGGGGATGGTGAGTAAAAAGATACCTGCAAAGGCAAGACCTGCAATGACCCAGTGATCCGTGCGTTTGAGGGCTTTTTTCGAGACCCGTAACAGGGCCTCAATCACGATGATGACGACGGTGGCTTTGATGCCTAAGAACAAGGCGGCGATCAGCGGGACGGTGCTGAAGCTTGCATAGATTGTAGCCAGCGCAAGGATGACAAAAGCACCCGGTATGACGAAGAGTAAGCCCGCGAGCAGGCCACCCAAAGTGCCGTTGATGCGCCAGCCTGCATAGGTGGCCAGTTGCATGGCCTCAGGGCCAGGTAGCAACATGCAAAAGCTGAGGGCGTTGAGGAATTGGGCTTCGGTGAGCCATTTTTTACCCTCGACGATTTCGCGGTGCATCATCGCGATTTGTGCGGCAGGCCCGCCAAAAGACAGCACGCCGATTTTAGCCCAGACGGGCAGGGTTTCGGACAGGCTGGGTGCATTGGGTTGGGTCATGATTGTTCCGTGTCCTAGAGTACGGTGGGGTTAGGCGGCATTAATATCTTTTTAGTAGACATTTTGGGGAGTTTTAAAAATGCATTTTTAGATGCGTGGAAGGATATTTTATGAATAAAGTCATTACGGATGGGATTGTTTTGATGCCCGCGGCATTTTCAGAGGGTTTGGACCTTTGGTCAAGTGGTGATGGTTTGTCGGGGGACGCAAGCTATGACGGGGTGGCGAATGCCAGTTTGGTCGCGGCGGACGCCGATTTTGGAACCTGTCTGGAAATGCATAAAACGCAAGGCACGCAACGACTTCGGGCGTTCTACGAGACGCCGTTGTTGTCGGGGTGTTATCTGCGTGTGACCGCGCGGGTCAAAGCGGTCAGTGGGGCGTTGCCATCTGTGCGTATTGCAGGCTGGGCTGGTTCTGCAGGTGGATTGCATGTGGGCAGTGTTGTTGAGGTCGGGGCGAGTGTGGCGTTGACGTCATATGGTGAGATTGTTGAGGTCTCGGCGATTGTAGGCGGCGGGACGCGGGGCGGCGTGGATATGATCTGGGGCACGGGGGCGACATTCGGGCATTTCGGGCTGGACCTGACGGGGACGTCGGGCGGGATCATACGTATTGAAGATATTATTATTGAAGATATTTCGTCGGCTTTTCTGAGCGATAAAGTCGATGTGGTTGATGTCAAAGATTTCGGGGCTACGGGGGACGGTATCACCAACGATCAAGCGGCTTTTGAGGCGGCAGATGCGGCGGCAAATGGGCGTGATATTTTGGTGTCTGAGGGGACGTTTTATATTGGCAACACGATAACGCTGGTATCCAATGTACGTTTCCAAGGCACGCTGGCCATGCCTGATACTGCGCGATTGCAGTTGGCGCGAAATTATAATTACGCGACATATTTAGATGCATTTGGCGATGAAGAACTGGCGTTGAAAAAGGCATTGCAGGCGTTGATGAATTATACCGATCACGAGTCTTTGGATTTGTGTGGTTACACAGTTTCGCTGACAGAGCCGTTGGATGTTCACGCTGCTGTTGGTAACAAAGACAGCTTTTCAACCCGCCGCGTTGTGCGCAATGGCAGTATYATCGCAACCAATACATCGGCGTGGGATGATGTTGTTGTGACTGGAACGGCGCAATATTCATCGGCCGATGATAAGACATTAAGTAATGTCGCCAATATTGCTGCGATTGAAGTAGGGTCTTTGGTCGAGGGCTACGGGGTGGGGCGCGAAGTTTATGTCTCGGCYAAGAATGAAGGSGCTGGAACAATCACRCTGAGCCAGCCTTTGTGGGGGGCGGCCTCTAGTCAGAGTTATACGTTTACGCGGTTTAAATATCTGCTGGAATTTAGTGGYTTTAGCTATCTGGCACGTTTTGTTCTGGAGAATATTGATTTTAATGGCGGCGGTTATGCAAGTGGGTTGACCATTGCACAAGACGGTTTGATCTTCCACATTAAGGATTGTTTTTTCACAAGCTGTAAATATCGGTGTATTACATCGGCGCATGGGGGCTGTGCCGGGATGCTGATTGATCGATGTCAGTTCTTGTCTAATGAATTAAATGTCCCTGTAGAAAACCGTGTATCCATTGCCTTTAATGTAAATGATAATGATGCGAAAATTAGGAACAACCGAGCACTTCGGTTTAAACATTTTGGTGTTCTGGCAGGCGCTGGGAATGTTTTGACGGGGAACCATTTCTTTCAAGGTGCCACGATCAATACGGGTGCGCGTACGGCGGGTCTTGTTTTTACAAAGCCTAATTGCAAGACGACGTTTACGGGTAATTATGTGGATAACAGTTATATTGAGTGGAATAATGAGCATAACGCGACACCAGATGTAACGACGGGCTATTCGTTCGGCGGTATGACCATGACGGGTAATATTTTCACTGCAAATAGTGTTTCGGAATGGTTCCGTTGGATCCATATAAAGCCCTTTGGCATCAATCAGTATTTGAACGGCGTGTCGATCACGAACAATGTGTTCAAAGCATTGGGGACGCCAAAATTAGAGGCCGTTGAAACGGTGGATACAAGTCATGCCGACTTAGATCATTCAAAGGCTAAGAATGTTACTGTGACGGGTAATATGTTCTATAATATTACCAATCGAATGAAGAACCCGTTGACGGTTAAAGTCAATCGAGGCTCGGCCAATGCGACATGGACGGTGAATGTCGCAGGGAATATGCCTTTTGGCAGTGCGACACGTGTTGTGACATCTGTGATGGCGCGCGGGGCACTTAAAAATTCATCTAATCAGGTTGTGTCTAATATGCCCTATAGCAATGTTGGCGTCGGTGCGGGTGGCGGCAGTTTTGAGCTGGTCTGGCCGCAAGCCACCAAGGGRCTGGTCTATGCGACTGTGCGCTGTGATGAGCCGAATTAAAGCCGCTTAAAGATTGGCGGGTTTYYTRAAAYCTTCRGGAAATACTGAAAGTGTAAACTGTCTGACTGCATCAATTTCAGATGCRGTCAGATTGTGTTCGCTGCGCATAAGATTGATGTGCTCATAGGGGTCGTTTCGGTGGTCGTATAATTCTTCGGCACCATTCCAATAGATTGTGTGACGGAAGTTTTGGCTGCGAACGGAAAAGGCGAATTCGGCCTCTTGYTTCATTAAGGCTTTACCCCAGATTGAGGCAGCATATGGCGCTTGCAAAGGGGCTTTGCCATGTAGGTATGGGGTCAGGTCTGTGCCTGAATATTGCGGGGGAATATCTTGTCCTGCTACAGAACAAATTGTGGGGGCGATATCGACCAGTGAGACGGGCGCATCACATATTGTGCCTGCATCGACRCCMGCGCCTGCAAAAATTAATGGAATTTTTARGGCACGTTCCCAAAGTGAAAATTTSCGAAAGGCAAGCTTTTCACCCAGTTGCCAGCCGTGATCCGACCATAAAATGACAAGCGTATTATCCCAAAGGCCTTCTGCATCCATTTTGTCTAAAACTTTACCCAGCAGGTGRTCGGCATAGGCGATCGAGGCTAGGTATGATTTTAAAAAATGGTTGTACTCACCCGTTTCATGCAAGGCATCGCCGAGCGCGGCAGATCTTTTGGCGATGYGTTTGGCGGGCATCGGTAAGCCTTGGTGGGCGCTTTTTGATTGCGGATCAAAACTGTTGAGACCAAGCCCTGGTGGATTGTCGACGACATCGGGGAACATGTCGAAAAAACGTTGGGGGACGATAAAGGGTAGATGCGGGCGGTAGAGGCCGAGTGACCAAAATTGCCCTGTAGAACCAGCTTTGAGCTTGTCCATCATCCAGTCTGTATTCTCATCATCGTAGAGGATTTCTGCGTCCGTAACGGCACCAAAATCTGTGTTGCCGCCCATGGTTCCTAATTTAGCAACGGCACTAAGTTTGGGGTGTTGATCCATTTCGATGTTGTTAAAGGCGGTCCACATATCGTCGTTGAACATGGTGCGGGTGACGTGGAAAACTTTGCCTGCGCCCCATGTCTGGAACCCTGCGGATTTGAAATGCCCCACCAGACTGTCTTCGCCTGAAATCGAGAAATAATCGTGATATTTTTGCTGATTGGCATAGACGCCTGTTTCCCACGGGTAGCGGGAAAACAGGGTGGCGGTGCGTGAGGGCGAACAGGCAGGGGCGGCGGCGTAGGCATTTTTGAACAGCACACCGCGATTGGCAAGACGGGTAATATTAGGGGTAATCGTTTGGGGATGTCCGCCCAAAGGTTCGACCCAATCGTTGAGATCCTCGATTGATAGAAACAGGATGTTTTTTGCTTTGCTCACGGGGATGCCTGCTGATATTTTCACCAATCATAGCGGATTGAATGTTTTTGGGAACTGTAAATTTATAGAATTACTTGAGCGTGGAATGAATATATCTATTTGATATTAAATGATAATTGTGACTGCTTAGCCCGCGAGCCCTTCGCAGTCTTGGATGTTCGCGTTGGTCCAGCCTATTTTTGTTGTCTGGTCGTTTTGCATGATTGTGACGTATTCCCAGCCGTTTTGGGTTTCATGCGCCCATTGAACGGTGTCGCCAATTTCGATCGTGCCTAAAGGCGCGGTATCTGTGGAGGGACCTGCATAAAGAACGATGGAGACTGCGCCGCGATAACGGACGCACTGGGTTTCAGAATTGTTTGCGAGGGGTTGTTCGGTGAGTAAAAAACGCAAGTGGACTGCATCGACGTCTAAGCGGGTGCGATTGGTGTCCATTTTGCAAAGTAATTCATCCTCCCACGCCTTGATCTTAGCGATCTTTTCGGCGTTGGCTTTATCAAGCTCGGCAGGGGTTTTATGACAAGCCTTGTTGTCAAATATTGCCCTGCCCAAAGCGGATTGAAAACAATACCCGTGTCGATCATAAATAATATTACGCGAGAGCCAAAGATCATCGCAGGGATCAACCGCGAAAGCGGGGTTGGTGAGGATTAGAAAAAGGAGGATCAGAGGTTTCATAATGTTCCTTGGTTTTTATGCAGTGCAATTTTTTAAAATTTCTTTTGTGATTTCCCCCGATATGCCCGTGTGCCAGCCGTGCCGCCTGTGGATCGGCCGCGTTTTCCTGTGGCGTTTTGCAGGGTGTTTTGTACTGTGGCGTTGACGGCGGATTGGCGCGCCATCGGGTCGTCGGCGATGGCCAATTCGACGGCCTCTAGGCGATTGACTTCGTCGCGCAGGCGGGCGGCTTCTTCGAATTCCAGGTTTTCGGCGGCTTTAAACATATCTTTACGAAGACCTTCTAAATGGGTCTTAAGGTTTGCGCCTGTCAGAGGTTGTTTATCGATTGTTGCGGTGATGCGGGATTGGTCAGTGTCGCTTGCAAAGACGCCTTGCAGAACATCCTCGACGTTTCTTTTGATGGTGCGCGGTGTGATGTTGTGTTTGACATTGTAGGCATGTTGTTTTTCGCGGCGTCTGTTGGTCTCATCAAGGGCGCGTTCCATCGACCCTGTGATACGGTCGGCATACATAATGACACGTCCATCGACGTTGCGCGCGGCACGTCCGATGGTTTGCACAAGGGAGGTTTCAGAACGCAAAAAGCCCTCTTTGTCGGCATCCAGAATGGCAACAAGGGCGCATTCGGGAATATCTAGGCCTTCGCGCAAAAGGTTGATGCCGATCAACACGTCAAAGGCACCAAGGCGCAGATCGCGCAGGATTTCGATGCGCTCAATTGTATCAATGTCTGAGTGCATATAGCGGACGCGAATGCCCTGTTCGTGCAGGTATTCGGTCAGGTCTTCGGCCATGCGCTTGGTCAATGTGGTGACCAATATGCGGTTGCCTTGGCCCGCGACGATACGGATTTCATCCAGCAGGTCGTCAACTTGGCTGGTGACTGGGCGGATTTCTATCGGCGGGTCTAACAGCCCCGTGGGGCGGATGACCTGTTCGGCAAAAACGCCGCCTGATTGTTCCAGTTCCCATTTTTGCGGCGTGGCGGATACGAATACGGATTGGGGGCGCATGGCATCCCATTCTTCAAATTTTAGCGGGCGGTTATCTGTGCACGATGGTAGGCGAAAACCATGTTCGGATAGGGTGCTTTTACGGCTAAGGTCACCTTTGAACATGCCGCCGATTTGCGGAATGGAAACATGGGATTCGTCGGCGAAAACGATGGCGTTATCGGGGATATATTCAAATAGGGTGGGCGGCGGCTCGCCAGGGGCGCGCCCCGTTAGATAGCGCGAATAGTTTTCAATGCCGTTGCACACGCCTGTGGCCTCTAGCATTTCTAAATCGAACTGGGTGCGCTGTTCTAGTCGTTGCGCCTCTAGTAATTTTCCGTCGTCGTTGAATTGTTTCAAGCGTAGGGTGAGTTCGGCCTTAATGCCCTTGATGGCAGACTGAATGGTCGGGCGCGGGGTGACGTAATGCGAGTTTGCATAGATGCGCACGCTTTCCAGTGTGTTGGTCTTTTCGCCTGTAAGGGTGTCAAACTCGATAATACTTTCGAGTTCTTCACCAAAGAACGACAGACGCCAACCGCAATCGGCTAAGTGGGCTGGCCAGAGTTCGATGGTATCGCCGCGCACCCGAAATGTACCGCGCGCAAAAGCTGCGTCATTGCGGCGGTATTGCTGTGTGACCAAATCACCCATGACTTTGCGTTGGTCGTATTGTTTGCCCGCGAACAGGTCTTGGGACATGGCGGTGTAGGTTTCAACCGATCCGATGCCGTAGATGCAAGATACCGATGCGATGATGATGACGTCGTCGCGTTCCAACAAGGCGCGGGTGGCGGAATGCCGCATACGGTCGATTTGCTCGTTAATCTGACTTTCTTTTTCGATGTAGGTGTCAGATCGCGCAACATAGGCTTCGGGTTGGTAGTAGTCGTAGTAGCTGACGAAATATTCGAC
>NVSA01000032.1 GCA_002401045.1 Paracoccaceae bacterium | reverse complement strand
TACTTCGCCGCTTAGTTCGTCCAGAAAATGTGTTCTTTTCAGCCAATCCATCACAGGGCCTTTGACTTCGGATAGATGTAGTTTGACGTCCATTTCGGTTAGTCGATTGTTGATCGCTTCAAGCGATTCAAGGGCGCTTAAATCAATTTCATTCACAGCTGAACATTGTAGAATCACGTGGCGAATATCGCTGTCGCTGGCGACACGGTTTTGTACACATTCTTCTAAGAACCGCGCATTGGCAAAGTATAGGCTTTCGTCGATGCGCAGGGATACAATGTGGTTATGAGTTTCGACTTTGTGCCTGTGAATATTACGGAAGTGTTCGGTATTTGGTACTAGGCCTACTTCAGCGACATGGGGTTTGGATGTTTTGTAGAGGTGCAATAGAATTGACAGGCCGACCCCAGCTGAAACACCCAGTTCTACGCCGAAGCCAAGGGTCAATATAATGGTGGCAAATACGGCGGCAAAGTCCGCTTTTGAATAGCGCCAACTGCGCCGTAAAATGCTAAAATCAACCAGACCTAGAACGGCGACAATGATCGTTGCCGCAAGTGTTGCTTTGGGCAAAAAGTAAACTAACGGGGTCAATGCAAGCGCGGCAATGGCAAGTCCCACAGCGGTGAATATGCCTGCGGCGGGTGTTTCGGCACCTGCATCAAAATTGACTACGGAACGTGAAAAACCACCTGTCACGGGAAAACCGCCTGTCAGCGCCGCGCCGATATTTGCCGCTCCTAATCCGATCAATTCTTGATCTGGATTAATACGCTGGCGTTTCTTGGCGGCCAAAGTTTGTGCCACGGATATTGATTCAACAAATCCGATTATTGAAATTAAAAACGCTGGCAATAAAAGTTGGCCTAGTAGGCTTGGGGACAAGGACGGGAACGTTAGCGGTGGTAGGCTTTGAGGGACGTCCCCCACAATGCGCACACCGTGACTGCTTAGATCGAATAGCCAAACAGATAGGGTGGTAAGTACCACAATMACAACRGGGCCTGTTTTCGTTGCAATGTCAGCCGCACCTGCAGATAGGCCTAGCTTTCGYAAGGTRGGTTTAAGACCTTTGCGTACCCAGAATAAAAATCCTGTGGCTAAAATACCGATGGTAGCTGTGATCCARTTGGTTTGGGATACATGCTCAATGAGCGAAAGAGTAAGCTCAAAAAGATTATGCCCATGGGCGTCAATTCCAAGGATATGTTTCAACTGACTGGCGGCAATAATAATGCCCGACGCTGTGATGAAMCCAGCGATAACAGGGTGYGATAAAAAGTTTGCGATAAAGCCWAGRCGGAARATGCCCATAGCAAGCAACATAACCCCTGAAAGACCCGCCAGAGACAGCGCGGCCAGTGCRTAGCCCATCGTGCCTTGTTCAACGATGTTGTTCAGAGCGGCAGCCGTCATYAGCGAGACAACGGCAACAGGRCCCACTGCCAGCGCACGGCTGGTGCCAAAGATRGCATATARAATGATCGGCGCGATAGAGGCATATAATCCYGCCTCAGGGGGCAAGCCTGCSAGYAATGCATAGGCAAGCGATTGCGGGATCAACATGATCGTCACGATAACGGCGGCRATCATATCATTGGTCARCGCCATSCGATTRTAGGTGCGTCCCCATGTTAAAATGGGAAGGTAYTTRTGYAAAAAAGAAGAGGCCATGATTGCCTRCTGRACCTTTATCTTCACAGGTTTGGCCATCCATTCACGGCCTTTAAGCATAGCTTTCCAATARATTGGCGGKAGTATTTTTTCTTTTAGAAACCAAGCCGCGCGTGTCGGTTTGGTGCCGTCAATAATGGCCTTTGGAAAGCTTGGAAGCAAAGCGCCGCCATAGCCAAATTCGGCCAAAACAATTTTACCGCGYTCAACTGTTAGCGGACAAGAACCATAGCCGTTGTATTGTGCAACAGGGGAGCCGCCAGCTATATCAGCAATAACATTTTCAGCCACGATAGGTGCCTGAATACGTGCCGCCGCCGCTGTTTTTGCGTTAGGGGCATTCATGACATCGCCAAGTGACCAGATGTTTTCATAGGTCTTGTGACGCAATGTTGCTTGATCGACGTCGATCCAGCCAGCGGCATCTGCGAGGGGGGAAACACGAATAAAATCAGGAGCGCATTGCGGGGGGCAGACATGCATCATGTCAAATTCCATCTCGACACGTTCAACAGGTGTGTCAGGTTTTGCCACATCAAACCATGCTTTTTTAGCTTCACCGTCAACAGCCACTAGATTGTGGAAAAAGTTCAGCGAGGCGTCGTATTTTTTAATGTATTTCTCAAGGGCAGGAACATAATCCTTTACCCCGAATAAGACACCGCCTGCATTGTTAAATTGAATGTCGATGTCCTTTAGAACACCACGGCGGAACCATGCATCGCCTGACAAATACAGTGCTTTTTGTGGTGCACCTGCACATTTGATTGGCATTGGAGGTTGGGTGAAAATGGCACGACCAGAGGTCATGTTTTTCACTAAATCCCATGTGTAAGGCGCAAGGTCATAGCGATAATTTGAGGTTACGCCGTTCTTGCCCAAAGTCTCGACTAAGCCTTCGACTTTGTGCCAATCAAGCTTAAGGCCGGGGCAAACAATCAAACGTTTATACTTGATCACACGACAGCCTTCTAAAATCACAGCGTCGTCTTTTGGCTCAAACGCTGCAACTGCGGCTTTGATCCAATGCACACCTTGCGGGATTAATGATCCCATGGTTTTAGATGTCTGTGTTGCATCAAAAATGCCACCACCGACCATTGTCCAGCCAGGTTGATAATAGTGAATATCAGCAGGGTCGATAATAGCGATTTCAATGCTGGGTTTGCGTGATTTCAGGCTTGCGGCCAATGCCACACCTGCGGCACCCGCGCCAACAATCACAACTTCATATGCGGCATCTGCTTTATCGGTCGGTGTTTTGCCGCCATTGGCGATACGGCGTACAACGCCGCCCATATCGTAGCCCGCCGCTTTTGTGGTGGCTAGGATCTCTGCAAGGTCTGTTGTGTTGGCTTGTGCCAATGACCACAAGGTTGCCGAGCGTGTTCCTGTACGACAATAGGCAAGGGTGGGGCCTGATAGTTCGGTTAAGGCAATTTCAAAATCAGCAGCGTCTGTATCGCTAACCCTTCCTGCAATAATAGGTAGGTATGTCGCTTGTAGTCCAAGCTTTTTGGCGGCGGTTTCGATTTCGCTAAAGCTAGGTTGGTCACCTGCTTCGCCGTCTGGGCGATTGCAAATGATTGACCGAAAGCCTGCTTTTTTCAACGCTTTTAAATCGCTTGGAATAATTTGTGAGCTGACCGAAAGAGCCGTTGATATTGTTTTAATATCCATGTCATTCCCCTTTTAGGTTACAGGCCGTTAACTGGTACTTTAAGCATCTTATTTCCATCCGCATCTGTGGGGATTTCGCCCGCCCGCATGTTGATTTGCAACGATGGAATAATAAGTCTTGGCATACCAAGTTCGGCGTCCCGCTCTGTGCGGAATTTAATGAACTCTTCACGGGTTTTTCCGCCGCCGACATGAATGTTATGCGCACGCTCTTGGGCAACAGTGGTTTCCCATTTGATTTCGCGGCCATTAGGGGCATAGTCGTGGCACATGAACAGACGCGTTTCATCTGGCAATGTTAGAACTTTTTGAATGCTGTCATAAAGAGTTGCCGCGTCGCCGCCTGGAAAGTCAGCCCGTGCTGAACCGCCATCGGGCATAAACAATGTATCACCAACGAATGCAGAGTTTCCCACGACATGCACCATACATGCAGGCGTGTGACCTGGTGTATACATGGCAACGGCTTGCATATTACCGATTTGATAGGTGTCACCGTCTTTGAACAAGGCATCGAACTGTGATCCGTCACGTTCAAATTCGGTGCCCTCGTTGAACACTTTGCCAAAGGTTTCTTGAACAACTAGAATCTTTTCACCAACACCTATTTTACCACCAAGTTTGTCTTGGATATAGGGTGCGGCGCTTAAATGATCTGCGTGAACRTGGGTCTCAATGATCCAATCAAGGGTTAAGCCCTTATCGKTGATTTCRGCAATCARCCGATCCGCATGATCATATGTGATGCGCCCTGCGGCATAATCAAAGTCCATAACACTATCAATAATCGCGCAGYGGTTTGTCGAAGGATCACGCACGATATAGCTGATCGTGTTTGTATCTTCGTCAAAATGTGCCGAGACGTCRGGCTTGATGTCGAGATTAATAGGATAGTCCATGGGTGTTTTCCTTATTTRGCGAAACGAGTCTTTRGGTGCGGCGAACGCTCGGTGCGCCGTCCCTATGGTATTTGTGTTTACTTRGCCTTGCAAGTACGCATTCCAAAAATAGAATATATTGGGCATGAGCGGGTCAAAGATACAACCAACATAACAACACCAACGATTACGCTGACATATTTAATCNAAGCTGTATCAAAAAGTGCAAGTCCRCTTAGAAACGGGGCTGCGATTAAAACAACGCCAAGAATTAAGCGGACGATGCGATCTAAATTACCAACATTAACAGTCATTTTCTCTCTCCATAATAACCTTTGCTAAATTTACAGCATGTTACGATGGTCTGTCTGTGACAAAGTCACCAAGAGAAATTTCAGATGTTTTTATCTGCGAGACTTGCAAGCTTATCTTGTTTCAAAAGGACAATGATACCACGGGATTGTTCAATCCAACCACGACGTTGAAATTCTTGCAGTTGCCGAGAAATGACTTCACGCGCAGTTCCCAGCTCAACCGATAGCTTTTGATGTGTCGTCGCGATGGTCGCTTTGTCATCTGCAAGGATTGAAAGCCGCTGTGCAAGGCGTACATCAATACGTTGAAAAGCAACCTCATCGATCATTAAAAACAAATCTGTAATGCGTTTTGAAAAGGCGGAAAATACGAAGGTTCTAAAGGCTTTTGATTGCGCAACCAAATCGTCGAATAAATCACGCGGGATGGCGGCTGCCTGAACGTCCGTCTCTGCAATCCCTTCAGCGCTGTAATCATCAAATGCTAGCAGGCATGCTGTCGTCAAAACACAGCTTTCACCTGCATTGATACGGTACAGCACAATTTCATGCCCTGTTTCAGAAACTTGTTGGACACGGACTTTGCCGTCCAGAAGAAACAACATGTTTTCAGGTGATTTTCCAGGGCCAAAAATAATTGTATCACGCGGCACATTTACAACGGCACTGCGCTCAACCAGAAGTTTTTTTGTTGTCGTATCTAACTGAGACAACCCTGGGAAACGTTCAACCCATGCATCAAGTGTTTGTGTCATTGTGTTGCCTCGTTAACTTGGGGTATTTCTAGGGGCGCTATACGCTCCATTAATTGCCCTTTGTTGGCTGAAATATCGGCAATCGTCAGATCATCAAGAACAGCCATAAACGCTTGTGTTGCCTCTTGGATTTTGCGCGATAGCTTGCATATGCCAATTAAGGGGCAGGTGTTTTTCTCTGGATTGAAACATTCAACAACGTCTAATGGCCCTTCGGTTAAGCGCACAACATTTCCGACTGTGATTTTGTCTGCGGGCTGGCCTAGCCGAAATCCGCCGCCGCGACCGCGCACTGTTTCCAAATACCCTGCCTTGCCTAACGCATGTACGATTTTTACGATATGAGGACGTGCCAGCCCATGAATTCGCGCAACGTCGTCAACGCGTACCAGTTCAGGCGACTTTAAAGCCGCCAGTTGTAGTGAGCGTAAGGCATAGTTGGTGTAGCTGGTTAGTTTCATAAAGGGTGTCTCATTGATGCGCCGTTCTGTCACATCAAAGATATATTTTCAATATTGCTTTTAGGTTTTTTCGAGAATACTTGTATTTAAAATATAACTTAAAGAGAGAATCGATATGTTGGATGGTTTCACCGCAGAGGTTTTGGCACGCGCCCAGTTTGCTTTCACCATCTCATTTCATATTATCTTTCCAGCCTTTTCCATCGGTGTTGCCAGTTATCTGGCCGTCTTAAACGGGCTTTGGCTGTGGTCGCGGGATGAGACGTATTTGACGTTATTCAACTACTGGAAGAAAATCTTTGCCGTTGCCTTTGGTATGGGCGTCGTGTCTGGCATTGTTATGTCGTACCAATTTGGCACAAACTGGTCGGTGTTCGCAGATAAAACAGGGCCTATTTTAGGGCCTTTGATGGCCTATGAAGTTCTCTCTGCCTTTTTCCTAGAGGCTGGTTTTTTAGGGATTATGTTGTTTGGGCGCGAACGTGTAGGTAATCGCTTGCACATGTTTGCAACGGCTATGGTGGCCTTTGGCACGCTTATGTCCGCCACGTGGATTTTGTCGGTAAACTCTTGGATGCAAACCCCTGCGGGTTACGGCATTAACGAGTTAGGTCAATTCGTGCCCGAAGATTGGTGGGCAATTGTGTTTAATGCATCCTTTCCCTACCGTCTGGTGCATATGGTTCTGGCCGCGTTCCTGTCGACTGCACTTGTTGTCGGTGGGGTTGGTGGCCTGCATCTTTTGCGCGATAAAACGGATGTACATGCGCGGCGGATGTTTTCTATGGCGATGTGGATGTTGATTGTTGTGGCGCCTTTGCAAATTTTTGCGGGGGATTTACACGGGCTGAACACGCTTGAACATCAACCTGCGAAAGTTATGGCGATGGAAGGTCATTAWGACAGCCACCCTAATGGTGCTCCACTGRTCTTGTTTGGCATTCCAAACGCGGCTGAAAAGCGGATAGATTACGCGATTCAAATCCCCAAGCTTTCGAGCCTTATTCTAAAGCACGATTGGGACGCACCGCTTGACGGGCTGGATACTATTCCAGACGATGAAGAACCGCCCGTGTTCATCGTATTTTGGAGTTTTCGCATCATGGTTGGATTGGGCTTTGCTATGTTGGGGCTGGGGGTATGGAGCCTGCTTCAACGGATGCGGCGTAAGCTTTATGACACAGGCATGTTGCACAAGGTGGCGATCTTAATGGGGCCTATGGGTTTCGTTGCCGTGCTGGCAGGGTGGATTACCACCGAAGTTGGCCGCCAACCTTTCACAGTTTACGGATTATTGCGCACCAGCGATAGCCTAGCCCCCGTTGCGGCACCTGCTGTTGCAGCTTCATTGATYGCCTTTATTGTGGTCTACTTTTTCATCTTTGGCGCAGGAACATTTTATATTCTGCGCATGATGAATAAATGCGCCGCAACCCTGCATCTAGGGTTGAAAGACGGCCCCATACGCACGGCTCAAACGCAACCTGCGTCTCAGGAGATATAGAATGGTTATTGAACTTTCATTTATTTGGGCAGGTATTATTGCTTTTGCGGTACTGACCTATGTGGTTCTAGACGGGTTTGACCTGGGGGTTGGTATCTTGTTTCCACTCGCTAAATCCGAACGTGATAAAAGCACGATGATGAATTCTATTGCGCCGATTTGGGATGGCAATGAAACGTGGCTGGTTCTGGGCGGTGGTGGATTGTTTGCGGTGTTCCCTCTGGCCTATGCAATCATTATGCCCGCCCTTTATATGCCGATTATAGTGATGCTATTGGCGTTGATCTTTCGCGGTGTTGCCTTTGAATACCGCTGGCGCACCGTGCGTTGGAAACCTGTTTGGGATGCAGCATTCTTTGGCGGATCAATCGTTGCGGCTTTTAGCCAAGGCATCGCTTTGGGGGCATTAGTCCAAGGTATCGAGGTCGCAGGCCGCGCCTATGCGGGCGGTTGGTGGGATTGGTTAAGTGTGTTCTCGATCCTGACAGGGTTTGCCGTGGTTGTGGGCTATGCTCTGCTAGGGGCAACTTGGCTGATATTGAAAACTGAAGGCGGGCTACAGCGTCAAATGATGCGTTATGCGTGGTGGCTGGCGGTGGGAACCCTAGGCTTTATTGGACTGGTCAGCGTGTTGACCCCGTTCCAAGACCCCGAATATTTCGGCCGCTGGTTCAATCTGCCAGGCAGTATCTTTAGTGTATTGGTTCCAGGCCTTGTCGGCATATCCGCATGGCGTTTGTTTGCAGGTCTTAATGACGGCAAGGATGCGCAACCTTTTCTGTCGGCACTCAGCTTGTTTGTTCTATGTTTCGTCGGAATTGGGGTAAGTTTTTATCCTAATATTATTCCCCCCAGCTTGACGATTGCCGAGGCTGCCGCGCCTGATTCCAGCCTGAAATTTGCACTAGTGGGGACGGTTGTTCTGGTGCCATTAATCCTTGGATATACGGCCTATGCGTATTGGGTGTTTCGCGGCAAGGTTAATCCAGACGAGGGCTACCATTGAAAAAACCTTCTAGGATAAAACGATTGGCATGGTTTGTTGGGCTTTGGCTGGCAGGTGTTGTTTGCTTGGGAATTGTTGCAAGTCTTATTCGTTTCGCGATCCATCCCTAATTCACATGTGTTTTTGTGCTGATTGCGTAAAATTTATACAGATTCAATTGATTCTACTGTTTAATATTGCTGATCCTTCCCCATATTAGAACATGAAGGGCATTGCCCTAAAATTTATTGGAGGATTTAAATATGAGCTTGATGGGAACATTGGCGAAAGTTGCAATCGGTATGGCTGTTGCAAAAGGTGTGAAATCTATGACGAGTGGCAGCGCGTCATCTGGTGGTGGTTTGGGTGACTTGTTGGGTCAGCTTACAGGGGGCGGTTCTAGTCGTTCAGGCGGCGGTGGCTTAGGTGATATCTTGGGCCAGTTGGGTGGCGCACAGCAACAATCAGGGGGTGGGCTTGGTGATTTGCTAGGCCAACTAATGGGTGGCAGTGCTAAGTCTGCACGTAGTGGTACATCAGGTCTCGAAGACCTTATGGGCGGCGTGTTTAACAAAGCACCGCAATCTGGTGGCGGTATTGGTGGCTTGGGCGGTCTTTTGGACAGCCTTGCGGGATCAAAAGCCGATGCAGGTACGGGCGCGGGTGGTTTGGGCGATATGCTGAACCAATCCTTTGAGCGTTTTGGTGAACCAAAAGCGACACCCTCGGTTCAACAAGATGCCACAGCAGGTGTGATGCTGAAAGCAATGTTGCAAGCCGCAAAATCGGATGGCCGTATTGATGCGGCTGAAAAAGAAGCTTTGTTCAAAAACCTAGGCGATGTCGGTGCGGATGAAATGGCGTTTGTGAACTCCGTTCTTGAAGCACCCGTCGATCCGCAGGCCTTAGCGCGTGAAGTTCCAAAAGGTTCAGAAGCACAAACATATATGATGTCTCTGATGGCATGTGATTTGGACAGCGATGCTGAAGCGGATTATCTGAACAGTTTTGCGGTGGCACTTGGGCTTGAAGAAGCACAGGTAAACCAAATTCATGCAGAAATGAATGAGCCGCCGCTGTACGGCTAAACTTTATTACAGATAAAGGAAAAGGGCTGGCAATTGTGTCAGCCCTTTTTTGTGCGCATGTTATATTTAGCAATGAACTAGGCATAAAAAAACCGACCCCGAAGGGTCGGTTAAGTTAGGGCTTACGCCCTAGGGAACCCACATGGGGTTATCCGTCAATGTTGTATGCTTCCATGCCTAGCTCAGATTTATCCAAGCCCATGATTTCATCTTCTTCGCTTACACGGATACCTATGATTGCTTTGAGGATGAACCAGATGATTGCAGATGCAACGAATGTAAAGATGCCTACCACAACGATTGAATACAACTGTGTGCCCAATGATGCGTCGCTGTTTGTGAAAACAACAGCAATTGTACCCCAGATACCTGAGAACAGGTGAACAGGGATCGCGCCAACAACGTCATCGATTTTCAACTTATCCAAGAAGGATACACCGAATACAACGATGATACCGCCACCAGCACCGATAAGGGATGCCGCACCAATACTTGGTGTCAACGGTTCAGCCGTGATGGCAACAAGGCCAGCCAATGCGCCGTTCAGGATCATTGTAAGGTCAGGTTTTTTGTAAAGCAGTTGCGTTAGTAGCAAGGCTGCAATTGCACCCGATGCTGCGGCCGCGTTTGTGTTTACAAAGATACGAGAGATGTCGGCCACGTCGCTTACAGTCCCCATCGCAAGTTGTGAGCCACCGTTAAATCCGAACCAACCCATCCACAAGATGAACGTACCCAAAGTTGCCAGAGGCAAGTTTGAAGCCATCATAGGGATTGTTTTGCCGTCTTTGTATTTACCAATACGCGGGCCGAGGATCAAAGCACCTGCCAAAGCAGCCCAGCCGCCTACAGAGTGAACAACAGTTGAACCTGCGAAATCTAGGAAGCCAGCTGCGTCCAAGAAACCCCCGCCCCATTTCCAAGAAGCTTGGATTGGGTAGATCAAAGATGTCAGGATCACAGTGAAGATCAAGAAAGGCCAAAGTTTGATACGCTCAGCCAAAGCACCTGACACGATAGAGGCCGTTGCCGCACAGAACATCAACTGAAAGAAGAAGTCTGAACCAACAGAGGCGTATCCAAGGTCAACTCCAGCAACGCTGACGCCAACAGGTTCAAGTACTGTTGGTGTAAATGCACCGATGATACCTGTGATTGTCCAAGCGTCACCTGGGTACATTAGGTTGAATCCGATAAGGTAGTAAAAGATACAAGCCAGGCTGAACAAAGCCATGTTCTTTGTCAGCTGCATTGTGACGTTTTTAGAACGCACCAAACCAGCTTCGAGCATTGAGAAACCAGCGGCCATCCAGAAAACAAGAAAACCTGCTACCAAGAATAAGAAGGTTGTAAGGATATAGCTGACTTCCGCTGGGACGGCAGTTGATGCGTCTTGAGCAACAACCGCAAACGGCAGTACCGTTGCGGTCAGGCCAAGACCGAGAGTTTTGAGTTTAAAGTTCATTTTCATTCCCCGAAAATTGATTAGAATTAGACCGCGTCTGGGCCTCTTTCGCCTGTACGTACACGTACGGCTTCTTCGACATTCAATACAAAGATTTTGCCGTCGCCGATTTTACCCGTTTTGGCTGTTTCTTCGATTGTTGAAATCATTGCGTCTGCCAGCTCGTCTGTAACAACGATTTCCAAGCGAACTTTTGGTACGAAATTCACAGCATATTCTGCGCCGCGATAAATTTCTGTGTGGCCAGATTGCGCGCCGTAACCTTTGATTTCTGTGACCATCATGCCTGTGGCGCCAGCTTCGGTTAGTGCTTCACGCACCTCTTCGAGCTTGAATGGCTTAATGGTTGCAATGATAAGTTTCATTTGACCCTCTTTTGTTAGTTCCCCTATGAGAGGGGCATATGATTTGGGTAGAAAATATTTACTGAGCCCGAACAGCAATTGGTCACGGGTAATTTATTGCTGAACGGAGGGTTAATGATTAAAAAATAGGCAAAGTTTTTGAATTGCTTAAAAAATAACCGAAAACAAATCATTAATTTTACGTAAACTACTCCACAAAATGAATCAGAACGCTTAGATTCCAATCAAAAGAGCAGCAGGTAAAAATAGTAAAATGGCACAACAAGGTTCGAATAAACCGCCTCTGGTTGCTCCTATGAAGCATTTTGACGAAGCATCAACGAAGAAGTCTAAATCGCCTAAATCAGGAAAACCGAACAAAGAACCAAAGGGTTCTAAGCGTCCGCCAAAAGCCAGTCGGCAAAAGCGCCCCGCGCGGGGTGGTGTTTTGGGTTTTGTGACCTCTCTCTTTGGTATGTTATTTCGTTCGATTTGGTGGGTCGGCTTGCGCGCTGGTATTTTACTGGCGCTGATTGTTGGTGGTTGGGTCGCTTATTATTATAAAGACCTACCGCAAGCTGTTACCTTGATGGATGATCGCAAACGCGGATCCGTAACCCTGCAAGATCGCTACGGCGAAGTGTTTGCCTGGCGTGGCGATCAGTTCGGCGGTTTGGTGTCTGCTGATACCGTGTCGCCTCATTTGAAAAATGCGGTTGTGGCGACCGAAGACAAACGGTTCTACCGTCACTTTGGTATTTCGCCGCGCGGTATCTTGGGCGCTATTCGGATCAATATGCGCGCAGGACGCTCACCTTTATCAGGTAATGGCGGCTCCACGATCACGCAACAAGTTGCAAAACGCGTGTTCTTTTCAGATTTACCCTCAATGGAGCGTAAGATCAAAGAAGTTCCGATGTCGATTGCGTTGGAATTGAAATATACCAAGAATGATATTCTGGGAATATATATGAACCGTGCGTATCTAGGTGCAGGGTCTTATGGCTTTGAAGCGGCTAGCCAGCGGTACTTTGCAAAATCCGCCAGACAGGTATCTGTGTCAGAGGCGGCAATGTTGGCAGGCTTGTTGAAAGCACCTTCAAAATTTGCCCCAACACGTAATATGGCACGGGCACAAAACCGTGCTAATTTGATTATTGGGCTGATGGAGGATCAAGATTATCTATCCGCAGGCGAAGCAATTTCAGCACGCAATAATCCAGCAAAACTTTCAGCCGTCGCAGAAAAACGTGCTGGGGGATATTTTGCTGATTGGATTATGGAATCAGGACCTGACTTTATTTTGAAAGACAGCACCGAAGATTTGTTGATTAAGACGACCTTTGACGGYCGTATCCAAAAAGCTGCGGAAGATGCATTAGAATATATCTTTGAACATAAAGTGCGCGCAGGATCAAAGGCGCAAGCRGCAATTGTTGTCATGTCCAAAGATGGCGCTGTACGCGGGCTTATCGGGGGGCGKAACCTTGGGATTGCAGGCGGGTTTAACCGTGCGACACAAGCTTTGCGCCAAACAGGTTCCAGCTTTAAGCCCTTCGTTTATGCCGCCGCATTAGAGAATGGTTATCAATACGACTCGATCGTGATGGATGAGCCTTTGACGTTAACCATTCCAGGGTCTGGTAAATGGAGCCCGAAGAATTACACGCGTACTTATAAAGGGCCCATTACGTTYACCGAAGCATTGCGCGATTCTGTAAATACGGCCGCTGTGCGTATTTCTGAAACGGTTGGTCGTGAAAAAGTGCGKGTTTTAGCGCAAGACTTTGGTATCCGAAATAAGATTGCYCARGGYCCTGCGTTGGCGCTGGGGGCATCTGAATCAACTCTGCTGGAAATGACAGGTGCCTATGCGGGGATCTTGAATTCAGGCGTTAGTGCCGAACCTTTTGGTGTTATTGAGCTTACCATTCAAGGTGAACAAAGTCCGCTTATGGGTAAAAGTGCTGGGGGCGGGCGTCGTGTCATTAATGATCATGCCGCGGCACAATTGACCTATATGATGCATCAAGTTGTTGAAGCAGGTACGGGGCGTCGTGCGCGACTGAATAACCGTGAAGCGGCAGGCAAGACAGGCACGACCCAAGGGGCGCGCGATGCGTGGTTTATCGGCTTTACCGCTGATTATGTCACGGGTGTTTGGATGGGTTACGATAATAACTCTAAACTAACAGGGGTGACGGGTGGTGGTTTACCCGCAGATATCTGGCGTGAAACGATGGAGCGTGTTCACGCTGGAATGCCATCGAACACATTGAATATGATCCGTCCGCTTCCAGAATCTTTAAGTACGGATCCAGAAGATGAAATTGATGGGTTGGTTGCACAAAACCCTCGCAGAAACGGTCAGCAGTTAGAGCAAGAGTTCAAGCGCAAGATTGATAGAGAATTACAGCGTTTGGAAAAAGATGCTGAGACGATTTTGAACCGTGTGTTGGGTAATCTTTTTGGAAAGCGGAATTAGCCAGCTTTTTTCAAAAGCGGTATAAGTCTACTAACTTTGCCACCGCTTTTATCTAGCATGATCCCGATTGCTATACGTTCTGATTTGATCATGCTGGTACCCTCTAAATAGAGGTCATAAAACTGCGTTTTACCGTTACGTTCATAAACTTGCCAATCAACCGCAAAAGGACTGCCACTGGCTAATTTCACACGGCTTTTAACAAGGTAGCCTGATTTGACAGCCTTGGCGCTTTTTACGTTGATTGTAGAGCCAATAAACTCACGAAAAAGCTTGCCGTATTTACGTGAAATATAACCGCGAAAGGCACGCACATAGGCCTTTTGATCCGATTTAGATGTTGAATTCCATATCGGTCCAAGGCATTTTTTAGCGATCGCGCTTACGGGGGCGTATTTGCCGAAAATTTTATCGAACTCTTTATAAAGCGGGGCACCCGTTTTACCCGTGTTGATCACAGACAAAATATCTTTGCTTAACTGGTCAATCAATGCCTGGGCTGATGCTTTGGTTAGCGCCAAGCTTGGGCCGGCTGTAAAAAGAGCGGTCAGGGCCGTTGCGCCTGTTAGAAAAAATCGACGTTGCATGGCTTAAAAATCCGAAAACGGATCCTCCAAAGTATCTTCGTTTACGCCTTTATTTAGTTTGAAAGCGCGGTTTTGTAAGTAAAGTGATCGTGCGGTTAGATAGCTATCTTCACTATTATAAAGCGTTTGTTCGATAATATCGGAAAAATCATTACGATCGCCAAGACGGTCTAGAATGCTAAATGTTGTTCCCATACCTGTTGTGCTGCTTGGCAAAATAAAGTTCACAGGATCGAGTACAGTGTCGATAATAAAGCCGGCAGTATCACGTTCAGTGCTTGGGCCTAATAGTGGCCATTCATGGTAAAACCCTTGTGGGAAACCGTGGTATGCAAGTGTTTGGCCAAAATCGGCATCATTATCTGGGATGCCAAAATCAGTTGCAGGGTCAAATAAACCAAGGGTTATGCCATTGGTTGCAAAGCGTAGTACCGTTTCACTAAGTCCAGGAATGTCACCTTGCAAAAGGTTATTCACAGCTTGACGGGGTAGTCCCATAAAGCTTGCAAAGTTACTGATACGGCGATCAACAAAAGGTGGAATAATAGCCCCGTAACCTTTAGCGGTCGGGCCGACCAGCTTTGTATCAAGCTTTTTATTGAAGGCATGCATTTGGCGATTTGACGCCTCATAGGGATCATAGACGCCCGTATGTTGTGCGGGGGGCACTGTGCAGGCTGATACCAACAGGCAAGCGCCCAGAATTGCGGTGAAGGCAGACTTTTGCAGTCCATAAGTAATTAAATTGCTAAACACAGTGGCGCTCTTGCTGAAATTGCTGAAAGTCTATCATAGTGTTTTGGAAAAAACTGTCCATGATGCCTGTGAAAATGTGAACAGATTCGGAATGCTTGTTGTGAACTGTTGCAACAATGCACTTAAACCTTGAAGGAAAAGCCATGTCAGGAACGATACAGTCCCGCCTAGATGCCCTAAGTATAGATTTACCTGCGGCACCTGCCCCTGCGGGAAGTTATGTTCCTTATGTTATCGTGGGCGATATGGTCTATGTTTCGGGTCAGATTTCCAAGGATGAAACAGGACTTATTTGTGGCAAATTGGGCGATAGTTTCACCCTTGAACAGGGTCAGCAGGCGGCGCATGTTTGTGGTGTAAATCTAATCTCCCAACTGCGCGACGCGTGTGGGGGTGATTTAGATCGGGTGAAAAAAATCGTAAAATTGGGTGGTTTTGTGAACGCAACGGCTGAGTTTACCGATCATCCTGCGGTGATCAACGGGGCATCTGATTTGATGGCTAAAGTCTTTGGCGATATTGGCACCCATGCCCGCGCCGCAGTTGGATGTGCATCCTTACCGTTGGGTGTTGCGGTTGAAATCGAAGGCATTTTCCAGATTAAGACATGATATTATC
>NVSA01000031.1 GCA_002401045.1 Paracoccaceae bacterium | reverse complement strand
GGTATAAATATCCATATCCGCGGTCACATGATCAAACAGATGTGGCCCGACAAAGAACCCATCCTCATAGCCCTGCAGGCTAAAATCGCGCCCGTCCACAACCAGCTTTGCGCCTTGGTCGATGCCCGATTGCACAAGGTTCAAGATGTTTTCTTTCGCCGCCTGCGTCACCACGGGGCCGTAATCCACATCTGCACCCGAAGTGTAGGGGCCTACTTTCAACGCTTCAATGCGCGGGATCAATTTTTCAATCAACCTATCTGCGGTCTCGTCGCCCACAGGAACCGCTACTGAGATAGCCATGCACCGCTCGCCAGCGGCACCGTAGCCCGCGCCTAACAGCGCATCGGCGGCTTGATCTAGATCGGCATCAGGCATGATAATCATGTGGTTTTTAGCGCCGCCAAAACACTGCACACGTTTACCAGCGGCACAGCCACCCGCATAAATATACTGCGCGATCGGGGTTGATCCAACAAAACCGATGGATTGGATCACCTCATTATCAATGATCGCATCGACAGCGACCTTATCGCCATTCACAACCTGCAAAATTCCCTTTGGCAACCCCGCTTCTTCCATAAGTTCCGCTAACATAAGCGGCACCGTCGGGGCGCGTTCAGAAGGTTTTAGGATAAAGGCATTGCCGCAAACAATCGCAGGGGCAAACATCCACAACGGGATCATTGCGGGGAAATTAAACGGTGTAATCCCCGCGCTGACCCCCAAAGCCTGGCGCATTGAATACATATCAATGCCAGGGCCTGCGCTGTCTGTGTAATCGCCCTTCAACATCTGCGGCGCACCAATGCAATATTCCACAACTTCTAGGCCGCGTTGCACATCGCCTGCTGCATCTGGCAGGGTTTTACCGTGTTCACGCGACAAAGCCTCAGCCAGTTTATCCATATCGCGATTCAATAAGCCGACGAATTTCATCATCACCCGCGCACGACGTTGCGGGTTGGTCGCCGCCCATGCAGGTTGCGCCGCCGACGCGATCTCAACCGCGTTTGTCATCTCGGCCTTGGATGCCAACGGGCAGCGCGCTTGCACTTCGCCCGTAGCAGGGTTGAAAACATCCGAATAGCGCCCAGATGTCCCCTTAACATGTGCCCCGTTAATATAATGTGTCAGTTCTTGCATGATTGGCTCCCATTTTTATCAATATTATGCACATGCGAAACCATATATCCATTCCATAAACCACAAATCAGACTTGACCTTACGACCCTGTTCCTGTTCGTGTAATTCAAATGGCATAAAGGGAGGATTTTATGCGCGTAGGACTCTATCCAGGAACCTTTGATCCCCTGACCAATGGCCACCTAGACATCATTGAACGCGCTTGCGTTCTGGTTGATCGTCTGATCATTGGGGTCGCGATTAACCGTGATAAAAACCCGCTGTTCAGCTTAGAAGAGCGGGTTGAAATGATTGAGCGTAATATCGGCAAGATCAATAACCACGGGGCGCAAGTCGTGGTTGATCCTTTTGAAAACCTGCTGATCCAAAAGGCCAAACAGGTCAATGCCACGGTTATTATTCGCGGCCTGCGCGCGGTATCCGACTTTGAAT
Source organism: Paracoccaceae bacterium (assembly GCA_002401045.1). GTDB lineage: Bacteria > Pseudomonadota > Alphaproteobacteria > Rhodobacterales > Rhodobacteraceae > Amylibacter. Next base: position 14,150 of record NVSA01000031.1, on the reverse strand, counting down.
ATGAATATGCGCTGGTCGGTATGAACCGCGCCATGCAACCCGATATTGAAACCGTATTTTTGATGGCCGAAGCCAAGCATCAGGCGATTGCATCACGCTTGGTCAAAGAAATTGCGCGGCTTGGTGGCGATGTGTCCAGCTTCGTCACCCCAGGTGTTCAACAAGCTTTGATCGCAAAATACACCACGGCCTAAAACTGGGTCTTTTCCTTTGTCACTGGCTGACATAGGGTGCCCCGAATTTGAATGAASKKMKASCANTMMTRGWYSATATTAAAGATCCAGAAAAYACRATTGTAATCGAGCTAAAGCACGGCACAGTYACCCTTGAATTACTGCCAGACGTTGCCCCAAAACATGTGGAACGCATGAAAGAATTGGCACGCGCAGGCAAATACGACAACGTGGTATTCCACCGCGTAATCGACGGCTTTATGGCGCAAACAGGCGATGTATCTAACGGCAACACCGGCGCTGATTTCAATCTTGCACGCGCAGGGACGGGCGGTTCTGACTTGCCAGACCTACCTGCTGAATTTTCAAAATTGCCCCATGATCGTGGCACAATTGGTGCGGCGCGTTCCGCCAGCCCAGACAGTGCAAACTCGCAATTCTTTTTCAACTTTGGCGACAACCACTTCCTAAACAACCAATACACTGTCTATGGCCGTGTCATTGAGGGCATGGATCACGTTGACAAAATCAAACGTGGTGAGCCGCCAACAGAACCTGACACAATGATCTCTGTAAAAGTAGCGGCTGATTTGTAATGCGCGGTCTATTCACGCTGATTGCTTCTGTTTTTATCGGGTTTGCGGCATATGCTGCAGACCCTGAAAACACCTTGATGATTGAGGTCGCAGGCAAAGCCAACGGTATCGTTGAAATTGAACTGCTGCCAGATGTGGCACCAAATCATGTGGCACAGATTAAAAAACTGGCCCGTGAAGGTCAGTATAATGATGTGGTATTCCACCGCGTTATCGACGGTTTCATGGCACAAACGGGTGATGTTGAAAACGGCAAACGTGCGGGCTTTAATCCCCGTCTGGCGGGAACTGGAAAATCCAGTTATCCGAATATAAACGCTGAGTTTTCCGACATTGATTACGTCAAAGGCGTGGTCGGCATGGCGCGGTCGCAAAGCCCGCATTCTGCGAACTCGCAGTTCTTCATTATGTTTGCACCTGCACCGTTTCTTAACAACGAATATACCGTCTTTGGACGGGTACTTTCGGGTCAAGATGTGGTCGATGGAATCAAACGTGGCGAAGGTCGCGGCGCGAAGAACCCTGACTATATGTTACGGGTCTGGATCAAAGCCGACGAGATGTAGTTACGTTATTGATACATTAGAATAATGAGGCATGCCCTATCGCTAGGACATGCCTTTTTTATTTCAATTTCACCAAGGCGTGGCGCTTTTTACTAGAGCTGATTTTCGGCGATTTTGCGATATCATCAACGGACAGCATCACGCCTGCATTTTCAACCAGCACATCATTCAGCCGTGCCCCGCCGCTGGCGATGATCCGTTTGGCTTCTTTGCCACTGGCAACCAGACCTGAGCGCACCAAAAGTTGGTTAAAGCTGATCCCGTCACCGATCTCATCGACGCTGAGTTCCAAGGTTGGTAAATCATCGCCAACGCCGCCGCGCTCAAACACTTCACGCGCAGTACTTTCAGCATTTTTCGCCGCCTGCGCCCCGTGGCAAAGCGTGGTGACCTGATTGGCGAGGATGATTTTAGCGCTGTTCACTTCAGCGCCCTCTAAGGCACCCAAACGTTCACATTCATCAACGGGTAATTCAGTGAAAAGTTTCAAAAACTTGCCAACATCCGCATCCAGCGTATTGCGCCAGAACTGCCAGAACTCATAAGAGGATAGTTTATCTTCATTGAGCCAAATCGCACCAGAAGCAGATTTACCCATTTTTGAGCCATCCGCCTTCGTCAAAAGCGGTGAGGTCAGACCGAACACCTGTGTTTGGCTAATGCGGCGCGTAAGATCAATGCCGTTAACGATATTGCCCCATTGATCCGAGCCGCCCATTTGTACTGCACAGCCGTTCATCTCATTTAATTTCATAAAATCATAGGCTTGCAGAAGCATATAGTTGAATTCAAGAAAGGTCAGCGGCTGTTCGCGATCAAGGCGTTGCTTAACACTTTCAAAGCTTAACATGCGGTTGATCGTGAAATGACGGCCATAATCGCGYARRAAATYGAYGTAGTTKATMTGMWYCAGCCAATCGGCATTGTTGATCATCATGGCACCGTCGGTGTCGTTATATTCCAGATATTTTGCGAAAACCTGTTTGATGCCAGCGATGTTTTTATTGATCAAATCCGTGGTGATCAACAAACGAGATTCGTCTTTGCCAGATGGGTCGCCAATTCTGGTCGTTCCGCCCCCCATAAGCGTGATCGGACGGTTGCCCGTTTTTTGCCACCAACGCAGCATCATAATTTGGATCAATGATCCCACATGCAGGCTCTCGGCTGTCGCATCAAAGCCGATATAGGCCGTGACAGATCCTTTGAGCAGGCGGTCGTCGAGCCCCTCCAGGTCTGTACAGTCCTGTAAGAAGCCCCGTGTGAGCATCTGGTTTAGAAACTCGGATTTGGGCTTATAAGTCATGTGGATATTGTCCTTTAATCGTCCTAAAAGGGTGTATACCGCGAATTTCGCGAAAGGAAAGACTGTTGGGACAATTTGAACCGATTTGGGCGCTAGGTCTCATGTCTGGCACCTCGCTTGATGGTGTCGATGGGGCGATGCTGATGACCAACGGTCAGCAAATCCATGCTTACGGCGATCGCTATTTCCGAGCCTATTCAACGACAGAGCAAGCAACGCTCAAAGCCGCTTTGGGGCTTTGGCCACAGGATGACGCAGATGTTCTCGCGGCGGCAGAAGATATTGTTTTGGCGGCGCATATCGAAGTCATTGAACGCTTTAAGGACGCCCAAATCGTCGGTTTTCACGGCCAAACCTTGGCGCATGACCCGCAAGGGGCGCGCACCCATCAGCTGGGCGATGGTGCCGCATTGGCAAAGAGGACAGGCAAAAAAACCGTGTGGGATTTTCGCAGCGCGGATATGAAGCAAGGCGGGCAGGGTGCACCGCTTGCACCGTTTTATCACCATGCAATCGCTCGACAATTAGGACTGAAACGACCCGTGGCCTTTGTTAATCTAGGCGGGGTTGGCAATGTCTCTTTGGTGGACGGATCAAAATTTGACCCCAGCCATCCCGACGCCTTGCTGGCCTTTGACACAGGCCCCGCGAACGCACCGATCAATGATTTAATGCAAGAACATTTTGGCAAAGCCTACGATAAAGACGGCGCGATTGCCGCAACTGGATCGGTTGATACCAGCGTCCTAGAGCAGATATTCAAAGACCCGTATTTCGAGCTAATGCCGCCTAAGTCCTTGGATCGAAATAGTTTTGATCAATTACCTGCATTACTATCCGCCCTAGAGGTCCCCGATGCCATCGCCACGGCCACAGGCCTGGCCGCCGCATCGATCTATGCCGCACAAATGCATTTTAAGCGTGATCCATCACGCTGGCTGATCTGTGGTGGGGGTCGCCACAACACAACACTGATGCAAGGGTTAAAAAACAGCCTAAGCGCCCCCGTTGATCCAGTAGAAGCCTTGGGATTGGACGGGGATATGTTGGAAGCGCAAGCTTTTGCTTATCTAGCCGTTCGGGTTTTATACGGRYTACCCACAAGTGCGCCGACCACAACGGGGTGTAAAATCCCCGTATGTGGTGGTCAAATATCGACGCCTTAATAAAGTCTAGCGTGTGGTTTCTGTCAAACGACGACGAACGTATTCATCGACGGTTTGCAACATCAAATCCATATGCTCTTCACGCTTAAAGAAGTGATCAGCGCCTTCCAAAACCTCATGGGTGATGGTGATGCCTTTTTGCTCATGCAATTTATTAACCAGKTCTTCTGTGTCAGCGGGCGGTGCCACGCGGTCAGAGGATCCGTTAATGATCAAACCCGAAGCRGGGCAAGGAGCCAAAAAGCTRAAATCATACATATTTGCRGGYGGTGAGGCRCTGAYAAASCCTGAAATCTCAGGRCGGCGCATCAACAATTGCATRCCAATCCAAGCACCAAAGCTAAAGCCAGCAACCCAGCAATGTTTTGCATTCGGGTTCATCGCTTGCAGATAATCAAGYGCGGATGCCGCATCTGACAGTTCGCCGACACCTTGATCATATTCACCTTGGCTACGACCGACACCGCGAAAGTTAAAACGCAAAACGTTGAAACCCATTTTGTGGAACGCATAGTGCAAGTTGTAGACAACTTTATTGTTCATCGTGCCGCCAAATTGTGGATGCGGATGCAAAACAATCGCGATAGGGGCGTCTTTAACACCTGCTTGGGGGTGATAGCGACCTTCTAGACGGCCTTCTGGACCTGGAAAAATAATTTCTGGCATAAGTTGCCTTTACTCCCGTAAGGTGTTTCTGGGGTGCGTCTATATGTTGACGAGAACGTTCATAAACTTTAGAACCATTCTAAATCAAGCATTCACCCGCTTTCACTGCATGTGACTAAGGTGTGATTGTGGTCACGTCAACACTCTGAACTAGGGAAAGCCTATGAAACTCAGCACAAAAGGTCGTTATGCGATGATTGCGCTTGTGGATATCGCTATTGAAGGTGGTGGTAACACTGTTTCATTGTCGGAAATCTCTACGCGCCAAGATATTTCACTGAATTATCTGGAGCAACTTTTTGTCAAACTACGCCGTGCTGGATTGGTGGAATCTGTGCGCGGCCCAGGGGGCGGATATAAGCTGGCAAAATCACCCGATGCTATTCGGGTATCAGAGGTTTTGGGCGCTGTTGATGAAACCATGGATGCACTGGCAAAAGGCGCGGGGGCCTCTGGGGCGCAATCTGGATCACGGGCGCAATCGCTGAGCAATCGTTTATGGGAAAGCCTGTCGGCGCATGTTTATGTGTTTTTGCACCAAGCCCGCCTGTCAGATATCATCGAGAACCAAATGGCACCTTGTCCTGCGGTACCGAACTTATTCCAAGTTGTGGACGAAAAATGAAACGGGTCTATTTAGACTGGAACGCCACGGCGCCTCTGCGCCCAGAGGCACGCGCGGCGATGATCTCGGCGATGGATTTAATCGGCAACCCGTCGTCTGTTCACGGCGAGGGTCGCGCAGCTAAAAGTATTCTGGAAAAAGCCCGCGCACAGGTTGCGGCGGCTTTTGGGGCACAAAATGCCGATATTGTGTTCACTTCTGGGGCGACTGAAGCGGCGGGGTTAGCGCTGGCTGGGCGCGGTATTCACTGCTCAGGCGTAGAACATGATTGCGTTGCGGTTTGGTGCGATGCATCGCTGAGTGCAGATAAAACAGGACGGGTTGGCGTGGCTGATCCCAGCACAACGGCGTTGCAAGCGGCCAACAGTGAAACAGGTATTTGCCAAGACTTGCCTGACGGGGTGTTTCTAGCCGATTTTGTACAGTCCTTTGGTAAGCTTCCAGTGGCCTTTGAATGGTCGGGRGCACAGATGGGATTACTCTCTGCGCATAAGCTTGGCGGCCCTAAAGGGGTTGGTGCTTTGGTTCTGCGTCAAGGTCTTGAAGTCCCTTCACAAATTAAGGGCGGCGGCCAAGAAATGGGGCGCCGTTCTGGCACTGAAAATCTGATCGGTATTGCAGGGTTTGGCGCGGMGGCACAAGCGGCCGCGCAGGATTTAGCGGACGGTGTTTGGGACGCGGTTGCCACGTTGCGCGATGCGTTAGAATCCCGAATTTTGAATATTGCGCCAAATGCTGTTATAATGGGTCAAGATGTCAACCGTTTGCCCAATACCAGTTGCTTTGCAGTCGCTGGCTGGAAGGCTGAAACACAAGTAATGCAGATGGATTTGGCAGGTTTTGCAATCTCGGCAGGTTCGGCATGTTCAAGCGGTAAAGTTAAAGCGTCACGGGTCTTGCAAACGATGGGTTTTGATGACATTACCGCCGCATCTGCAATTCGGGTTTCAATGGGACCTGCAACCACGCAAAATGACATAGATAGCTTCGTGTCCGCATGGGGCAAATGCTATCAAAAATTCCGTGCAAAAGCGGCGTAGAGGAACAGTTATGAGCGAYATCGTTGTCAAAGAAGGTGTTGAAGAGGAAACCGTTGAAGCTGTGCAAGCTTTRGGCGGTAAGTATAAGTACGGCTTTGAGACCGATATTGAAATTGAATATGCGCCGTTAGGCCTGAATGAAGATATCGTGCGCTTAATTTCTGAACGCAACGAGGAACCCCAGTGGTTGCTTGATTGGCGTCTGCAAGCCTTTGAACGCTGGAAACARATGGAAGAASCCAATTGRGCGATGGTTGATTATCCTAAGATCGATTTTCAAGATCTGTATTATTATGCCCGTCCTAAATCTATGGCAGAAGAAAAGCCCAAATCATTAGATGATGTGGATCCGAAATTGTTGGAAACCTATGCCAAGCTGGGTATTCCGCTAAAAGAACAAGCCTTACTGGCGGGGGTAGAAGCCCCCGAAGGCGAGCGTAAGGTTGCCGTGGACGCGGTATTTGACAGTGTATCTGTTGGCACAACATTCCAAGCGGAACTTAAAGAAGCTGGCGTGATTTTCATGTCGTTTTCCGAAGCGGTAAAAGAGCATCCTGAATTGGTGCGCAAATACCTTGGATCCGTGGTGCCGCAATCTGATAATTTCTATGCCACGCTAAACTGCGCGGTGTTTTCTGATGGATCGTTCGTTTATATTCCCGAAGGCGTCAAATGCCCGATGGAATTATCGACGTATTTCCGCATCAATGCCGAAAACACAGGCCAGTTTGAACGCACGTTAATCATTGCGGAAAAAGGCTCTTATGTGTCGTATCTTGAGGGCTGTACTGCCCCGCAACGCGACGTGGCACAATTGCACGCCGCCGTGGTTGAATTGGTTATTCAAGAAGATGCCGAGATCAAATATTCCACCGTTCAAAACTGGTATCCAGGCGATGAAAACGGTCTGGGCGGGATTTATAATTTCGTGACCAAACGTGCAGATTGCCGTGGCGATCGCGCCAAGGTGATGTGGACCCAAGTCGAAACGGGTTCAGCCGTAACATGGAAATACCCGTCGTGCATTTTGCGCGGTGACGGTAGCCAAGGCGAGTTTTATTCCATCGCCATTACCAACCATATGCAACAGGCCGACACGGGCACAAAGATGGTGCATTTAGGCAAAAATACCAAGTCGCGTATTGTGTCCAAAGGCATTTCTGCGGGTAAGGCACAAAACACCTATCGCGGCTTGGTCTCGATGCATAAAAATGCCACAAATGCACGGAATTACACCCAATGTGATAGCCTGTTAATTGGCGATCAATGCGGCGCCCATACGGTGCCGTATATTGAGGTCAAGAATAACTCGGCGCGGGTTGAACACGAAGCTACCACATCCAAAGTGGATGACGAACAAATGTTTTATTGCCGCCAACGTGGCATGAGTGAAGAAGAGGCTGTTGCCTTGATTGTAAACGGCTTTGCAAAGGAAGTTTTGCAAGCTCTACCAATGGAATTCGCAATGGAGGCACAGGCCTTGGTTGCAATCAGCCTTGAAGGTTCAGTAGGATAAAAAATGCTAAAAATCAAAAACTTACATGTCTCTTTGCAAGATGAAGACAAACAAATCCTTAAGGGGATTAATCTGGAAATCGATGATGGCCAAGTCCATGCGATTATGGGCCCAAACGGGTCTGGTAAATCGACCATGTCCTATGTTTTGGCAGGCAAAGACGGCTATAAGATAACCCAAGGGTCGATTGAGTTGGACGGGGTTGATTTACAAGAACTTGACCCGGCAGAGCGCGCCGCCGCAGGTTTGTTTTTAGCGTTTCAATACCCTGTAGAAATCCCAGGTGTGGGCAACATGACGTTTCTGCGCACCGCCGTGAATGCACAACGCAAAGCGCGCGGTGAAGAATTGCTGTCAGCGGGTGATTTCCTCAAGCTTATCCGCACCAAGGCTAAAGAGTTGCAAATTGACGCCGAGATGTTGAAGCGCCCTGTAAACGTCGGTTTTTCAGGCGGTGAAAAGAAGCGCAATGAAATCTTGCAAATGGCGATGCTAGAGCCAAAAATGTGCGTGTTAGACGAGACCGATTCAGGTCTGGATGTCGATGCGATGAAACTGGTAGCAGACGGCGTGAATGCCCTGCGCGACGGTAAGCGGTCATTCTTGGTCATCACCCACTACCAACGCCTGTTGGATCACATCAAACCTGATGTGGTGCATATTTTGGCCGATGGTAAAATCATCAAATCAGGCGGCCCAGAACTGGCGCTTGAAGTTGAAAACAATGGCTACGCCGACATTCTGGCAGAGGTTGCATAACCATGGCTGTTGCAAAGCTGAAAATTGATGCGGCAGATGCCTTGCTGTCAAATGCAGATGCAGTTGAYGGCTTGGCGACTTGGGCGCAAGAGGCRCGYAAARATGCCGCCAACCGTCTGCGGGCGCAAGGCGCGCCTATACGCCGTGATGAGTATTGGAAATATACCAATCCTGCCGATTTAACCGCTCTACCAGCCCCTGCGGCGGCATTGTTTGATGCAGGTGAAAAGCCTGCATTTGCAGATGTTGATCAGCTAAGTTTGGTCTACGTCGACGGCGTGCTAGATCCTACGCAATCCGATGCTTTGGCAATGGATGGTTTGGAAATTGAAACGCTGGCAAATGCGATGGCATCGGATATTCACTGGGCTAAAGAACTGTTTGGCGTGCTTGAAGAACGCGGCCAAAAACCTGTAGATCGCCCGATGGCCGCACTCAATACGGCTGTCGCGACGCAAGGTTTGGTGATCCGTGTGATCAAGCCCACGTCCAAGCCAATCGGCATTCGCTACATGCATAGTTCCGAGGTCTCTGACGCCCATGTGCATCATGTGATCAAGATCGAGCAAGGTGCAAAGCTGACCTTACTCGAAGGCGGCCCTGGCGCTGCGCGGTTTAATTCCGTGCTAGAGGTTGATGTGGCTGACACCGCAGAGTTTCACCATATTCGCACCCAAGGGCGTGACCATGAACGGCGTACAATGACCCATATGTTTGGGCGTTTAGGGCGTGAAAGCATATATAATTCGTTCACGTTTACCGCCAACGGGATGCTAACGCGCAATGAAAGCGTGCTGGAATTGATCGGTGATGATGCATTGGCAACGGTCGCAGGTGCGGCTTTGGGCGATGGCGATAATTTCCATTATGACACCACAATTTTTGTCACCCATGACGCGGTAAACTGTGAAAGCCGTCAGGTGTTTAAACATGTGTTGCGCAATGGCGCGACAGGGGTGTTTCAAGGCAAGATTTTGGTGAAAGCCGGCGCCCAGAAAACCGATGGCTACCAGATTTCGCAGGCTTTATTGCTAGACGGCGACAGCACGTTCCTCGCCAAGCCAGAGCTGGAAATATATGCCGATGATGTGGCATGTTCGCACGGCTCAACTGTGGGTGCCATTGACGAAGACGCAATGTTCTATCTGGCTTCACGCGGCGTTCCAAAGAACCAAGCACAAGATATGTTGGTCATGGCATTTTTGACTGAAGCCTTGGATGAAATCCATAATGCCGACCTAAAAGAGGACGTCGTTGCACGGGTTTCTGGTTGGATTGAGCGCCATAGCTGATGTCTTTGGTCGGCCAAATCATCACCGCATACCGACGCCCAAGTGCCGCGTTTGACGCGCAACTGGTCTCGCCCGTGGCTGAACCGCAAACACTGTTTTACGGCATGCTCTTTGGGGTGATAAACCTGATTGCGGCGTTCCCTGGCATGGTGATCACCTTGCAAGATCAAGATGCTGTTACCGCACAAATGGCGCAATCCTTTGTGTCTTATGTGTTTTTTTTGCCCTTGATGCTGTATATTCTGGCAGGGGTTTTGCACTGGGTGTTTTTACGATTTAACGGGCGCGGGCAATATGATGAAATGCGCCGTGTATTGAATTGGGCTTGCGTTGTGACCATTCCATTTGTGCTGCTGTCAGGTATTGTTTYTGTTTTTCAAAACAGCGCCTTAGTAGCAAGTTTTCAAGCAATAACGGGTATTGTTTTCATCTGGCAACTTTGGATAGGCATCCAGAATTGCGAGTATAATACGCTACAGATCGAGGAAAGTCTTTAACATGCAAATCAATGGCCTCAGAGACTTGCTTGGCTTGGCATTCAACAGCTTTTCACAGCCCAAACAAAGCTTACGGCGTGTCTTGGATTTAAACCTGTCACTGACCCAAGCGCTACAAGCAGGGGTTTTAGTGGTCATTTTAGGCATGATCATCCCGTTTTTAACGGTTTCGCTTTATACCCAAGATGAGCAAAGCGTTTTACTGCCCATGGGCGATCGCCCGATTGTCGCCACGCTGATTCAATTTGCATTTTTGCTGGGTCTCTCCGCGATGGTTTTCATCGTCGGCAAGGTCTTTAAAGGGCAGGGACGCTTTATTGACGCCTTGATCGCCATGTCATGGTTGCAGTTCGTTTTGATCGGCTTTCAAGTCGCACAACTGATCACAGGACTGTTCAGCCCTGTGATCAGCGCAATGATATTTTTGGCAGGCATGATTGCAATGTTCTACATGCTTGTACAGTTTATCATGGAAATTCATGGCTTTACCAAGATCATGCCCGTCATTGCAGGACTGTTTGCCGCGTTTTTTGCAGGGGCAGTTTTGCTCTCTATTGTCATGTCCGTGATGGGCATCGGGCCAGAGGTCGTTCCAAATGTATGATGTCGAAAAAGTCCGCAAAGACTTTCCAATTCTAGCGCGAACAGTCAATAACAAGCCTTTGGTTTATTTGGATAATGGCGCATCGGCGCAAAAGCCCCAAGTGATGATTGATGCCGTTACCAATGCTTACGCCCATGAATATTCCAACGTGCATCGGGGTCTGCATTACCTGTCAAATCTGGCAACCGATAAATATGAAGGCGTGCGGGGCATTGTTCGGCGTTTTTTGAATGCGGCGGATGAGAACGAGATTTTATTCACCTCTGGCACGACTGAGGCCTGTAATCTGGTGTCTTACGCATGGGGTGCGCCGAATTTGCAGGCGGGCGATGAGATTATTCTGAGCGCGATGGAGCATCACGCCAATATTGTACCGTGGCATTTTTTACGCGAGCGCCAAGGCGTGGTAATTAAGTGGGTTGATATTGATCATAATGGTGATCTTGATCCACAAGCTGTGATCGATGCAATCACACCGCGCACCAAATTAATCGCCATCACCCAGATGTCCAATGTGTTGGGCACAGTGGTTGATGTGAAAACCATCTGTCACGGCGCGCGGGCCAAGGGCGTGCCTGTGTTCGTCGACGGGTCACAATCCAGCGTGCATATGCCCATTGATGTGCAAGATATCGGCTGTGATTTCTTTGCCATCACAGGCCATAAACTCTACGGCCCGTCTGGGTCTGGGGCGCTTTATGTAGCAGCGGATCGCTTGGCACAAATGCGTCCTTTTATGGGCGGCGGCGATATGATCAATGAGGTGTCGCGCGATGTRATCAGCTATAAYACYGGCCCGCATAAGTTTGAAGCGGGCACCCCTGGGATTGTGCAAACAATCGGCATGGGTGTRGCGCTGGATTATATGATGACGCTTGGAATGAAAAATATCGCGGCGCATGAACGTGTTATTCGGGATTATGCACAAACGAAGCTGTCAGGGCTTAACTGGCTGAATATCCAAGGTAATTCTGYCACCAAGGGGGCTATTTTCAGCTTTACCATGGACGGCGCAGGGCATCCGCATGACATATCAACCGTGCTGGATAATCGCGGCATTGCGGTGCGGGCAGGGCATCATTGCGCCCAACCRCTGATGCATCATCTGGGGGTTAGTGCGACGTGTCGTGCATCCTTTGGTCTGTATAATACGWCCCAAGAGGTCGACAAACTGATCGATGCATTAGAGCTGTGTCACGACTTATTCGCCTAGACAGGCGGGTCTATTTAGATTTTTTAGCGTAAGTATGCCAAGGCCGAGAKCCATGTGCATCACGATCAATGGTAAACGGTCGGGCTTCATTGCCAACCGTTTGTGATCTTTGCGCACTGTAAGGCATGTCCATCTTCACACCATCTGCAGAATACAGTGGCCGAAAAAGCTTACGAAGAGGGGCGACAATCATGTTTAACATAGGGATATACTTATTTAGAACTCGTTACAGGTCAACATCTCGGCTTATTATTTGACTAAAAAGTGTCTAGAATGTGGCTAAACTATGTGTTTCACCCTGTATTTGGGAAACAAACTGTTAAGAATATTGTGCTAATTGAAGTCAAATACATTCAAACCTGTTGTCATTTCATCCAATCCAAGCGGTCTGGTCACAGGCGCTTCGGCGCGTGACAGACAGCCGCGACGCTCACACAACCGACATGATGTGCCTGTGGGAATAGGATCTGCTTGTTTCTGGATATGCGCGTCATAGACGGTTTCAGGCAGATGTTCTGCCGCACAGCCCAGCAACAGCGCCGTGCGCCTGATATGTTCGCCCAAGGCGGGTTGCGGGCCATCGACCGAACGGGTCAAAACAAAGAAATCGCTGCCATCGGTGGTTTCAACTAGGTCTAGCTGAATTTGACGCGGCTGGATTAAAGCTTGGTAGACAGGCAGTTTAGGACAGGCGCCGCCAAAACGTGCTTTGGGATAACCTTTGGCCCCTGAACGGCGTAAAATATTGCCCGCATGATCGACCTCTAGCAAGAAAAACGGCAAGCCGCTTTGATTGGGACGGCTCAGGGTTGTCATGCGCAACGCGGCACGCTCAAAGCTGACCCCGAAACGCGCGGCCAATGCAGATACGTCATTTTTAAGGGTCTGGGTCGCGCGCAAAAACGCGGCATAGGGCATTAAAATCGCCAAAGCGGCATAGCTGACCAGTTCAGAATGCACCAAGCGGCGCGCCTCATCGGATGATACTTGTAGCAGGCCTGTTTCTTCCTCAATCACTTGCGGGAAAGCCAGCCCCGTGACCTCGGCGGCTAATTGGTAGAGCTGTTCAACAGGGGACAAACGGTCTGAGATAAACAAACGCAAGCTGTGTTTATCGTAGCGCCGTAAATGGTGCGGCATGGTGTGAACGGGCAGGCGTTGCACGGAAATATTATGGGTCTTGCGCAACCAATCAATCAAGAACACCCATAGATCAGGGCCGTATGTGCGATCAGGAATAAAATCGGCAACCGCGTCCTCGATCCACGGAAAACAATAGGGACGGGTCTCAAATAATTCACGTACCTCGTCGCTGGGCAGATGCGGGGCGGTGACATTCGCATCAAGGCCTTCTTGTGCCAACAACGTGCTAAGATCGCTTAGGCGTTCTTGGGACTCGCGGTAGGCACGGTAGAGTTTCAAAATACCTGTGGCCACGTTTGGGGCGGCTTCGGCGACCTCAAACAACTCTTCATTACCTGGCAATTCCCCCGCCAGCAGGGCATCAGAGAAAACTTCGCGCAGGGCGGTTTGATTGCCAGCAGTCTCGCCTTTAAGCGCATCGAGATCCAGATCATAGGTCGCGGCAAGCTTGAGCAGCAGTTGTACCGTTAGAGGCCGTTGGTTGCGCTCAATCAGATTGAGATAGCTGGCAGACACACCAATTTCAGCCGCCATCGCCGATTGCGTTAAACCAAGTCCGTTGCGAATACGCCTGATACGGGGACCCGCGAAGATTTTCTTCTCTGCCATTTACAAACCTTAACAAGATTGAGTTTTCCTAATATTTACAAAAATTTACAAATTTACAAGCGTTACTTTACATCTTCTTTACACAACAACACGGAAAAACTGTGCTTTTACAAGAATCCAGGCGACTGGAATAAGATTTTTTGTAAATACTGTTAACAGAAGGTCACAAATCAAAACTCGAACGTAAAGTAAGATTTAGAATTGTGACAGAATTTTACAAACCTGAGGAGATTACCACATGGTACAGAAAGCTGAAATTAAACAAGTTAGCGACCCAAGCGACAAAACCGATGCGGCAGATAGCGCAATTCGGATGTTGGCAAATGATCTACACCGCTTGAACCAATCGGTTTCACGCGCGGTTGAGGCAGGCGTTACG
>NVSA01000030.1 GCA_002401045.1 Paracoccaceae bacterium | reverse complement strand
TTCGGGTTGGGATACGCTTGTGCGGTCATAGACACGGGCATCGTTGACGTTTGCGTTTAGTAACTGGATGGTGCGAAACCGTGTGGCTTCGTCCTTGGCAAGCCCGCCAACATTTACGCGAAAGCCATCGGCGCGAATGGTTGCCCAGTCTTCGCCTTTTTCGACTAAAAGCGTGTGCAAGCGGCGCTCGGTATGGCGCTCGACATGATCAACAAGTTTCCCTGAGGTAAACACAGCTAATGCCCCCGCCAAAACGATTGAAATTGCTGCAATTAATAAAGCGGTTCGCCGCATAGTTCACCCATAGTTCACATCTTGATTTTCGTGTGTATTCCAAGGGTCGGTGGCAATCAACTGCCAATGCCAAAGAGTTCTAAAATAAGCAAAAATCCCCACGCGATGACAGGGATCAGCCCTGCATCTCGGTTTGATCTAAACAGCATAAGGCAAATATCACTGTTTTCGATGTCTAGGCGGCGTAATTGCCATGCCAAATGCCAGCCATATGCCCAAACRCCCATTAAYGCGGCGACCAGCCATAACATGTTGATGCTGTCTAGTAGGGCAAAAATTAAGGCAAAGGTCATCAAGGCGACGGATCCGATCTGGAAGCGCATTAACCAAGTGGGTGTATTGCTGCCAAACAGCCGCGCGGTTGATTTGACCCCAATGAGTTCGTCGTCGTCGGTATCTTGGTGRGCATAGATGGTGTCATAGAACAGTGTCCAGCAGATACCTGCGAGATAGAGCAACACAGGTGCCCAGCTTAGGGATCCCATATGGGCAGCCCARCCCAGTAAAGCGCCCCAGTTRAACGAGATGCCCAAGAACACTTGCGGCCACCATGTGAACCGTTTGGCAAAGGGGTAGATCACCACGGTGATCAGCGATGCTGCGCCTAATAAAATGGCAAAAGAATTTAGGGTTAGTAAGACTGCCAGACCGACCAGTAATTGTGCGCCAAGCCAGATAAAGGCTTGTTTGGTTGTGACCTGTCCTGATGGCAASGGGCGCGATTTTGTGCGTTCTACTTGTGCGTCGAATTCGCGGTCTGAAATATCGTTCCACGTACAGCCCGCGCCGCGCATAAAAAAKGCRCCGATTGCACAGGCGATAAACAGCCATAGATCATAGAGCGTGCTGGCGGCAGGGTTTGCCAGCATGGCCAGCGTTAGGCTCCACCAGCAAGGTAGCAATAACAGCCATGTGCCTGCAGGCCGATCAGCACGCGATAGGCGCAAATAGGGGCGCGTGGGTGCAGGCGCATAGCGATCCACCCAGTTTTTTGTGGTCGCATCGGCAACTTGCCCGTCAACTTGGGCTGGTTTCTTTTCAAGATCAGACATAGTTTGTGCCTATGACAGGTAAAGCTAAAATCAGACTCTTTGTAGACGCTCCTTTGGGGCAAGGGCAATCACTATCGTTCAGCCGCGATCAAGCGCATTACTTAACGGGGGTGATGCGCCAAAAGCTCGGTGCACGTGCGGCGGTGTTTAATGGGCATGATGGTGACTGGCTATGAACTTTATACGCCCGAGTGTGACTGCACATTTTAGACGTTGGCGTGAGGGCTACGGCGTCGGTGTTGTGGTTCTATTGGGCGCATGGTTGGTGCTAAAAGGTTACCTCATCACCAGTCCTATTTATATTGGGGTTGGGGCTCTGATTATGCTGGTGACTTTGGGTATTTTGCGCACAGTTACCTTGCGCACACGTTTTGGCCAAGATGCGAAAGCCCCTGGTCTGGTTGAAGTTAAAGAACGCCAAATCAGCTATTTTGGCACAATGGTCGGCAAAAGTGTGTCGCTGGATGATGTCACCAAGATAGAGTTGCGCGAAAGCGAGGCTTACTCTGCTATTTGGGTGTTGCACAGTATCGATGCTGATCCGATGATCGTGCCGATTTCGGCCAAAGGGTCGCAAATGCTGTTTGATGCCTTTGCCAGCTTACCCAGTGTCAGGCTGGATGATTTAGTTGCGGCAGTGAACCGCAGCCCCATTCAACGGCATGTGATCTGGGAAAAGGTAAAACCAAGCATTCGCGCTTGACACTTTGGGGTGTAAATTGCACCAATTTTGCTAAACGAATTAAGGATATATTCATGTCGATCCCACAAACAGGCGGCGGCCCTATTCAGCATATTGACCAGTTGGCACAGTATTTGGCTGAGGGCTGTAAACCCAAACAAGACTGGCGTATTGGCACGGAACACGAAAAGTTCGGCTATTGCAAAGACACGCTTTTGCCATTGCCCTATGAAGGGGATCGCTCGATTAAGGCYATGYTAGAAGGCTTGCGCGATGAATTTTCTTGGACGCCCGTCTTAGAGGCMGGCAATATTATTGGCCTTGAAAAAAACGGCGCGAATGTATCGCTWGARCCAGGCGGTCAGCTTGAATTGTCGGGCGCACCGCTCGATACCATCCATGAAACCTGTGATGAGGTAAATGTGCATYTAAAAGAAGTGCAAACCATCGCWGAYCGCATGGGCGCTGGGTTCATTGGGCTGGGTGCTGCMCCTGAATGGTCGCATGARCAAATGCCGATGATGCCCAAAGGGCGCTACCGTTTGATGACCGATTACATGGGACGCGTGGGCACGCACGGGACGCAAATGATGTAYCGCACCTGTACGGTTCAGGTGAATTTAGATTTTGGATCTGAAGCCGATATGGTCAAAAAGATGCGCGTTGCTTTGGCGTTGCAACCTGTGGCGACGGCGCTGTTYGCGAATTCGCCGTTTTTTGACGGTAAGGAAATTGGTCATAAAAGCTGGCGTGCACGGATTTGGCGTGACCTTGAYCCTGCGCGTACAGGCATGTTGCCCTTTGTGTTTGAAGACGGCATGGGGTTTGAGGCTTGGGTYRATTAYATGCTCAAYGTGCCGATGTATTTTGTCTACCGCGACGGTAAATATATCGATGCGCTGGGACAATCGTWTCGAGATTTCCTAAAGGGTGAATTGCCAGCTTTGCCGGGTGAAATTCCAACATTGTCCGATTGGGCAGATCATCTGACAACCTGTTTCCCAGAGGCGCGACTAAAACAGTTCATCGAGATGCGCGGTGCAGATGGTGGCCCTTGGCGGCGTATCTGTGCGCTGCCTGCGTTTTGGGTCGGTCTGATGTATGACCAGTCAGCCTTAGATGCGGCGTGGGATTTGTGTAAAGATTGGGATGCGGAAACCCGCGAAGCTTTGCGTGTTGCCGCGTCAATTGACGGGGTTGCTGCTAAGGTTGGCAATATCAACATGTTGGATATTGCGCGCCAAGCTGTGGCAATTTCTAAGGCTGGACTTGCGGCGCGTGCGCGCCCGGGTGCAGGCGGGATGATCCCAGATGAAACCCATTTTTTGAATGCATTGGAAGAGGTCGTTGAAACAGGCATGTCCCCCGCGTGCGAGTTGACCCAGAAATACCGTGGCGAATGGGGCGGGGATTTAAAGAAAATCTACGCGGATTACAGCTACTAATAAAAAAGGCCGCTCTATGAAGCGGCCTTTTGTTTGGTCTAGGCCAGCGGGTCAGCCCCAAAACGGTTGTCACCTTGAGCACCTTTTTTTACGAACCAATAGATTAGGAGTATGATTGTAAGTACAGCAATAATGATGCCTATGGTAATTAGGCCACCTATTCCAGTTACGTATAAGATGCCCGCAAGGATTAGTGGTGCTATCGGTAACACTTGCCACCAACCTGATTTGTTAATGTCATGCAGGCGCCGACACCCAACGGAAATACTTGGGATGGTGGTTAATATTGAAAACGTATCAGAGATAGGCATAAAAGCATCGTAATCTAGATCGAAGGCCCAGCCTTCTATAATAGATAATACAATTGAAATTACTGTTGTGGCTAACGCGAACCACCAAAATTCTGATCGTGATGCACGGCCTTGAAAGACGAAATATTTGCGTAGACAGGTTTGGATCGCTTGAGTGAATCCCATAATTAATTCCTTGAAAAATGCTTAAATAAAAACCCTTCCGTCCGCGGTTTGCGATCGAAAGGGCTGAACTAAAATGACAGCCTTAGCCGTATTTGTTTTCGCCTTCTTGCGATTTACGCGCGAAGAGAACGATCATCACGATGATGATTACCAGTCCGATTAAGGGGATTGCGCCGACTAGCCACAACAACTGCCACCAGCCCGATAGGCCCGTATCATGTAAGCGACGCGCGCCAACAGCAAGGGATGGGATGAATGTTGCAAGACTAAAGATTAGCGATAAGATCATTCCTGGGCTGGAATACATTGAACCCATTGCCATCATTGCATCAGGTGAGCCATCAGCCATCATTGCGCCCATGCCCATCATAGATGAAAAAGCCCATCCGCCCAAAATCAACTGAACGATGGCCACAAACAACATAAACCACCAAAATTCTGATCGTGTGGCACGGCCCGAAAAGGTCGCGTATTTCTTAAAAACGGTTTTTACGGCATCAATCATATTCATGTGTTATTCCTTTTTTCCTATTTTTGGCTCTAGGCCTTTCATCATGCGTTTAATATTCGCGTGATGTTTGACCCAGATAAACAGCGCCATTACGCAGGCAAAGACTACAGCATCTGGGCGACCAAGCACGAACAACCAAAATGGTGCGCTGAGTGATGCAGCCAATGCGGCGGCGGAAGATATGCGTAGGATAATTGCGGCGACCAACCATGTCGCGCAAGCGGCGAGGCCTGCGAAAAAGTTGATTGCAAGCAGTATGCCTAGAAAGGTTGCCACGCCCTTACCGCCTTTGAAGCCCAACCAGACGGGGTAGAGGTGGCCTAAAAACGCGAACAACCCTGCGATCAGTCCAGCCGTGTCGCCAAAGAAAYAATTGGCGACGAGAACGGCGACAGCKCCCTTGCCTGCATCGAATACAAGCGTCAGGAATGCCGCGAATTTATTGCCTGTGCGCAACACATTYGTCGCACCAATATTACCYGAYCCGATGTCGCGTAAATTGCCCAATCCCATGATCCGTGCCAGTATCATGCCAAACGGTATAGAGCCCAGTAAATAACCAAGGCTTGCCACGRCGATGAGGGTGGTGAACGGTAGGYTCAGATCAACCATAGATTTTCTTTCCGCCTAAGAACGTACTCAGTACAACGCCTTGCATACGCCGCCCGTCAAAGGGCGTGTTYTTAGATTTGGARTGTAGCTTTTTGCGGTCTAGTTGRAATGGTTTGTCTGGATCAAACAGGATTAGATCCGCAGGGGCACCTTCTTTCAGACGYCCTGATTTYARYCCCAAAAGYTTKGCGGGGTTCAACGATAGSGCTTTCCAWAGGGCAGGCAAYTCRATGTATCCGCCRTGMACCARTTGCAATGCGGCRGGCAGAATGGTTTCTAGACCAACCGCGCCWGAKGCSGCYTCTTCAAACGGCAGRCGCTTGCTTTCTTCATCTTGYGGYGTGTGCATGGATGAAATGATATCAATTAACCCACTGGCGAGCGCTTCAATAATTGCGATACGATCGTCCTCGTGGCGCAGGGGCGGTTTGACTTTGAAAAACGTGCGGTAGCCGTCAATATCCAACTCATTCAATGTCAGATGATGAATAGAAGTCCCCGCCGTTACCCGCAGACCTGCGGCCTTGGCGCGTTCTAAAACAGGTAGGGCAATTGCCGTGGTGATTTGGTCCACATGATAACGCACCCCTGTCATTTCTACCAATGCCATGTCGCGTTCCAACCCGATGCGTTCCGCCATGGGCGGGGTGCCGGGTAGGCCAAGCTTTGTGGCGAAGGGGCCTGAAGTTGCCGATGATCCTGTGGTCAGGCTGGGGTCTTGGATATGTCCGATTACCAGCGTGTCGAGTTCATTGGCATAGGTCAGGCAACGCGCGAAAATCTTGGCGTTGGTCATCACGCTGTCGGCATCGGAAAATGCTACAGCGCCTGCGTCTTTCAAAAAACCGATTTCAGCCATCTCACGCCCTGCACGGTCTTTGGTCAGTGCCGCTATGGGTAAAACATTTACCCCTGCATCATCGGTTGCACGACGGTGCACAAAATGCAGGGTTTCGGGGCTGTCGATTGCGGGCGATGTATCTGGGCGCGTGACCATTGTGGTCACGCCGCCTGCCGCCGCCGCACGTCCTGCTGAGGCAAAGCTTTCTTTGTGCCGCTCACCAGGTTCACAAACTTTGACACCAATATCGATAATACCTGGTGCCAAACATTTGCCGCCGCAATCAATAATCTCAGCGCCTTTGGCGACAGGGATGGTGTCGTAAGAGAGTTCTTTGATTTTACCTTTTTCGACCCAGATATGCCCCAATTCTTGAGTGCCTTTTTCGGGGTCAATCAGGCGTGCATTTGTCAGCAGGATGCTCATGGTTTTCGCCCTGTCAGCACGCGGCGGATTTCACGGGCGTTTTCGACACCAACCAAACCTGTGCCTAATCCCATTTTGCCTGAAAAATACACGTCAGAGCCAAAGCCGCGAATGCGTCTGACACCTGTTAAGAGCATTGGGCGGGTGTGGTTGCGGTACAGGGCTTGGTCGGTGATGATCCATTTTCGGTTGCGGTGGACAAGATAAACATAGCCGGCGCCACCAACGAAGACGCAAGAATAAATTGCAATGAATTGCGCAGCTCCACTGCCCATTGTGACCCAAAGGGTGATCAGCATAACCGCGTAGACAATTGCGGCAAAGGTGATGTTGGTCCGCAACCACGTCTCTAATGAAAATTGCCCTGCAAACAGCACGGTTTCACCGTTTACCAGTTCAGGCGGCCAAGTTTTTGACGCTCGTTGCGGGATTGGGTTTTCTTGAGTATCGGTCATGCCATTCTATCCCTGTTCTGTTTGRTCTCGCGCCGTCCTTCGGCCAGTAAATGCATCGCCGCCATACGTACGGCGACGCCCATTTCAACCTGTTCTTGAATTACGGATCTTGTGACATCATCAGCAATGTCGCCATCGATTTCAACGCCACGGTTCATAGGGCCAGGGTGCATAACGATTGCATCTGGTTTTGCATTTTTCAGCTTTTGCTTATTAAGCCCCCAACGGTGGTAATATTCCCGCTCGCTTGGAATGAAAGCCCCGTCCATACGTTCGCGTTGYAGGCGCAACATCATGATCACGTCGACGTCTTTTAGGCCTTCGTTCATATCGTCATAAACTTCGACGCCGAACTTATCTATGCCCGCTGGCAGTAGTGTTTTTGGCGCGATCAGTTTGATGCGGCTTTCCATTTTATTGAGCAAGAAAATRTTSGARCGTGCCACYCTGCTGTGAGCGATGTCGCCACATATTGCGACGCTAAGACGGTGCAAACGGCCTTTGGCGCGTCTGATTGTCAGCGCGTCCAGCAAGGCTTGGGTCGGGTGTTCGTGGCGACCATCGCCTGCGTTTAGCACCGCGCAATTGACCTTTTCTGACAGTAGTTCCACCGCACCTGATTGCGGGTGACGCACGATCAACAAATCAGGGTTCATCGCATTCAGTGTCAGGGCGGTGTCGACCAGCGTTTCGCCCTTTTTGATCGATGATGCGCCAAGTGCCATGTTCATCACATCGGCACCCAAGCGTTTCCCTGCCAACTCAAAACTCGCTAAAGTGCGCGTTGAATTCTCGAAAAACATGTTAATCTGGGTCAGTCCTGCCAGTACATTGGAACGTTTGTTCGCTTGTCTGTTCAGGGTGACATAGGTTTCTGCTAAATCGAGAATAGCTGTAATATCAGCGGGTGAGAGGTTTTCTATGCCTAAAAGATGGCGCACCGATATTCCCATAGTCGAACCTACCTTATTTTCGCGGTTATAAGACGGCGGCGAATTAGAAACAAGGGATTTACGCCACCGCCTTCAATTTGCTATTCTACTAGGGAATCTGGAGCCTGCCAATGATTTCTGAAATGGATTATTTTGCCGCTAAAGCTGCCCTTGAATGGCAGATCGCATTGGGCGTGGATGAATGCATGTCTGAGGCACCGATAAATCGGTTTGAGGTGAAACCCAGCAAGATGAAGTTTGGCAAGTCGTCAAACATTGCGCCAGTCGCAATAGATGCAATTGTGCAAGTGTTACAGCAAGCCGCACCAGACATTGCCGCCAAGATGGCCGCGCAGGCAGGCAGTGTGACGGCCCTGCGCGATGCGATTGCGGTGTTTGAACATTGTGCGCTGAAAAAAGGTGCCAAAAATTTGGTGTTTGCAGACGGTAATCCTGCGGCGCGGGTAATGATCATTACAGATGCGCCTGACCGCGAAGAAGATGCCATCGGTACGCCTTTTGTCGGCATCGCGGGGCAATTGCTGGATAAGATGTTTGTCGCGATCAATTTGGCGCGTGATGCAGATGCAAAAGATGCGATTTACATTGCTAATGTGATGCCGTGGCGCCCGCCGCAAAGTCGTGATCCGTCGGCGGCCGAAATTGAAATGATGATGCCGTTCGTCAAGCGCCACGTTGAATTGGTGAACCCAGATGTTTTGATCTTGATGGGCAATGTTGCCTGCCAAGCTTTACTGGGACGCCAAGGGATTACACGGTTGCGCGGCAAGTGGGCGCAAGCGCTGGGCAAACCGGTGATGCCAATGTTCACGCCTGCAGCCTTGTTGCGTGACGGTGCAAAAAAACGCGATACTTGGGCAGACCTGCTAGAGGTTCAGGCTCGATTGCGCGGTGCATCATGACCGATCGTGATTTTATTCCCATCCGCATTGCGGTGCTAACCGTGTCGGATACGCGCACCTTAAAAGATGACACATCGGGCGATGTGCTTGAGGATCGCTTGACCCGTGACGGGCATATTTTAGCGGCGCGAAAAATCATGCCTGATGAACGCAAACAAATTGCAGATCAGTTGCGCCTATGGTGCAGCGATGACAAAATTGATGCGGTGATCAGCACAGGGGGCACTGGCTTGACGGGGCGCGATGTAACGGTTGAGGCGCACCGCGATGTCTATGAAAAAGAAATTGACGCGTTTTCAACCATGTTCACGCTGGTTTCAGCCGAAAAAATTGGCACTTCAGCGGTACAATCGCGTGCTTGCGGCGGTGTTGCGCAGGGCACTTATTTATTTGCTCTGCCAGGCAGTCCTGGGGCGTGCAAAGATGGGTGGGATCAGATTTTGCGCTTCCAATTAGATTATCGCCATAAGCCGTGCAATTTTGTGGAAATCATGCCGCGTCTAGATGAAGGGCAACGCCGCAAGTGACACAGGGCTTTGAGACACTTGGAAAATGGGAAAACCCATCTGACTTTCGCGCCGCAATTATATTGCTACGCGATCAACATAACCGTGTTTCACTTCAATTTAGGGATGATTTTCCGCAAGTGGGTGGGCGCGGCTTATGGGGCTATTTTGGTGGTGAAATAGAGATAGGCGAAACAATCGTACAAGCGGCCTGTCGGGAACTTGATGAAGAAACGGGACTGCATCTGACCCCTGATGATCTTTGCCCTTTCGTGCGTGTATTATCGAGCTCGTCGAACAATGCCCAACACTATGTGTTTGTGGCGAAAGCACCCGTTTTGCAATCGGATATTAGATTGCAAGAAGGCGCGGGCTTTGCCTTTGTGCATGCGGGGCAGTTGTCACAGTTTAACATGATTCCAGTTGTGGGGCAGGTTGTTGAGCATTATTTTAAAATGGATTGTGAGCGGTTCAAATAAAATTTGCCGAACCGCGACAGAATAATAGATCTATAGCGTATAAAGAACATCGCGATGCGCGTTGGTAGGGGCTAAAATGAAATTTATGACCAAAAGTTTGTTCGGATTGTTTTTGGCGGCACTCACCGTCAGCCTTTTGGCATCAGCGGCCTTTGTGCTGAAATCGTCGTTCTCAGGTGACAATAATGGCGCAGGTCGTCGGGCAGGCAATGCGCGTGAACGGGTCTTTGCGGTGAATGTGGAAACAGTTCGCGGTCAGATGGCAACCCCCGTGATTGAAACTTTTGGTGAAATTTTAAGTGGCCGCACCTTGGATTTGCGCGCATCGTCAAGCGGTGCCGTTGTGCAAATGGCCGACAGCTTTCGCGAAGGCGGCATGGTCAGCAAGGGCGATTTGTTGTTTCAGACTGATCCTGCCATTGCCAATGCAAATGCACAGCTACGCGAAACAGAATTGGCTGAAGCCAAGTCGGAACAGGTTGAGGCCACATCGGCGCTTGTTTTAGCGCAAGATGAATTGGTCGCGGCACAAAGGCAAAGTGATTTACGTGCCCAAGCGCATGCGCGACAACAATCTTTACGTAAGCGCGGGATTGGTACTGAGGCAGCGCTTGAGACAGCGGCTTTAGCGGCGTCGAGTGCGCAGCAAGCCGTCTTGTCAAAACGTCAAGCCTTGGCGAATGCGAAATCACGTATTACACGCGCAGGTATCGCGTTGGCACGGGTGAAAATCAATCTGGATGAGGCGCATCGTTTACTAGATGACACATCTATTGTGGCGGAATTTTCAGGGGTGTTGGCGGATGTAACGGGTGTGCGCGGTGGGTTGGTTGGCGCCAATGAGCGCCTTGCCCGTTTGATTGATCCGCAACGCCTTGAAGTGGCTTTTCGTATTTCAAGCGATGATTATGCACGACTGGTGACAACTGACCCTGATCTGGGGGCGACAGATGTTTTGGTGCGTTTCGGCAGCCTCGGCATTGAAATTTTCGCCAAAATCGACCGCGTTAGTGGGGCTGTTGGTGAAGGTCAGACTGGGCGGCAATTATTTGCATCTCTTGATCCCAACATGATTTCGGCAGTGCGCCCAGGTGATTTTGTGTCTGTGGTTCTATCCGAAAAACCGATGCAAAATGTTGTGGTTCTCCCGTCAACAGCAATGAATGCTAACCAAGAGGTTTTGGCATTGGGCGCGGGGGATCGTTTGGAAATTATCCCCGTTCAAATTTTGCGCAAGCAGGGTGATCATATCATTGTGGCGCTGGGGGCATTGGATGGGCGTGATGTCGTGCTAGAACGTGCGCCGCAACTGGGTGCAGGGATCAAGGTTGAGCCGCGCCGCACGGATGCGCCGACATTTATTGACGCAAAACGGGTCACACTGACGGCTCAAGAACAAGCTGAAATCATTGATGCTGTGACCGCGCATCCTCGTATTCCGCAGGCCGCCAAAGACCGTATTATCAGGCAGGTTAAAACGGGCGAAGTGTCTGAAAAACTGGCGTTGCGCATGCGTGATATGGTCGGCGCTGAGCCACCCCAAGAACCTATCGATGAAACGACGGTTACTATTACCGACGTGCAACGGGGTGAGATGGTAGCTTTTGTTCAAGCCAATGATGATTTGTCTACCGATGTAAAAAACCGTGTTTTACAAGCTTTGAAAAATCCTGAAATCCCTAAGTCTATGTATGACCGTCTGACTAAGAATATGGGGGGCTAAGGCATGGCAATTCGCAAACTTCCCAAATCGGCAGGCGGTGTATTGTCATATTTCACCCGTCATGGAACGGCTGCAAATTTGTTGTTGGTGATCATGTTGGTATTGGGGCTTGCGGCCTCGACTAAAATACGCACCCAGTTTTTCCCCGATGTTATCATCCAAAATATCCGCGTTATTGTTACCTGGGATGGTGCAGGGCCTGAAGAAATCGACAATGCGATTGTTGCTTTATTAGAGCCTGCATTGCTGAGCGTTGAAGGTATTGAAAGCACGACATCGACGGCGAAACAAGGCAAAGCGACTATCTCTTTGGATTTTGAACCTGATTGGGATATGGCGCGTGCGGCTGATGACGTAAAGGTCGCGGTCGACAGTGTGACAGGTCTGCCTGATGGCATTGATGCGCCCATCGTGCGGCGCGGTGCGTGGCGCGATCGGGTGACTGATGTTGTGATTTATGGCCCCGTGTCGCCTGATCAATTGGGACGGTTTGCCGATGAATTAAGCGCGCGGTTGTTTCGTGAAGGGATCACGCGCACGACTATTCGCGGTATTTCAGCCCCTGAAATTGTTGTCTCTGTGCCAGAAATGTCGCTGATCCAGCATGATGTGGAATTATCCGAAATTGCTAGCGTTATCAAAGAAGAAGCCACCACCGATCCCGCAGGGGATGTGGCTGGCGGTTTGGCGCGGGTTAAAACGGGGGTTGAAAAACGCACGGCAACGGAGATTCAATCCTTGGTCATCCGTTCCAATTCTGATGGCTCAAAACTGCGTATTTCCGATGTGGCGCGGGTCACCGTTTTAGGGGTTGAGCGCGCACGTAGTTACTATGTTGGTGACATGCCCGCTGTGTCTATTCGTGTGGACCGCGCCGACCAAGGTGACGCGGTTAAGATGCAGGCCATCGTGCAAAAAGTGGCGAATGAAATGGAACTTATTTTGCCCGAAGGTGTGCAAATTGATTTGATCCGTACACGGTCACAAGCCATCACAGATCGTCTGAACATCCTGTTGGAAAATGGTATTTACGGYTTGATCTTGGTCGTCTTATTACTGTTCGTTTTCCTAAATGCGCGCACAGCATTTTGGGTTACAGCGGGTATTCCCGCCGCGATGTTCGCCGCGATTGGACTGATGTATGCCTTTGGATTGACCCTGAATATGATCTCGTTGTTTGGCTTRATCATCTGCCTTGGAATCGTAGTAGACGACGCAATTGTAGTGGGTGAGCATGCTGACTTTAGGGTGCGCAATTTAGGTGAAAGCGGGGTGGAAGCTGCTGAAAATGCTGCCCGCCGCATGGCACCGCCTGTGTTCTCGGCGACTGTGACAACCGTCATTGCGTTTTGGAGCCTGACTTTTGTGGGCGGGCGCTTTGGTACTTTGATTGTTGATATCCCCTTTACTGTTATCGTCGTGCTTTTGGCATCATTGGTAGAATGTTTTATTATTTTGCCAAACCATATGAGCCACTCTGTCGGTAAGGCCGCGGACAAATGGTACGATGCCCCGTCACGGGTGTTCAATCGTGGGTTCACAAARTTTCGTGAAACGGTGTTTCGTCGCTTTATGCATTGGGTTTTGGTGTTTCGTTATCCYGTSYTRGCKACGGTGATTTTAATCTTGGCAATCACGGGCGGCATGTTCTTTGACGGRCATGTCAAATGGCGGTTCTTTAACGGACCTGAACGCGGTTCTATTTCTGGTAACATTGCGATGCTGTCAGGTGCTGATCGATCTGACACGTTGGAAATGGTGCGTGAATTGCAACGCGCGGTGACGGTAACTGCTAAAAAATATGAAGATAAATACAATGTAGATCCTGTGACGTTCACCATGGCTGAGGTCGGGGGCAATACAGGGCGCGGACTGAGTGGGGTGGATGGCAAAGATACGGATTTGCTGGGTTCAATCGCGATTGAGCTTATCGATGCGGACCTACGTCCCTATACGGCATTTGAATTTTTGGCTGATCTACAAGATACGGTGCGCAACCATCCGCAGCTTGAAACCCTAAGCTTTCGCAGTTGGCGTTCTGGGCCTG
Organism: Paracoccaceae bacterium; assembly: GCA_002401045.1. Lineage (GTDB taxonomy): Bacteria > Pseudomonadota > Alphaproteobacteria > Rhodobacterales > Rhodobacteraceae > Amylibacter. The sequence continues at coordinate 2,465 of NVSA01000030.1, read as the reverse complement.
GGGGCGATGCGCTGGATGTGCAGTTTTTTGGCGCGAATGCACAAGTGCTGAAAAAGGCCGCAGAGGCGTTAAAGTCCGCAATGGCGAAGTTCCCTGAAAGCTCTGCTGTTGAGGACAACCTAACCTATGACAAACAAGAATTGGTGTTGGAGCTGACCCCACAGGGTCAAGCGCTGGGCTTTAGTATTGATGCCATTGGGCGCGAACTGCGCAATCGCTTGAACGGTATAACGGCGGCGTCTTTCCCTGTTGGGGTGCGTACCGCCGATGTCACTGTGCGGCTGGATGAAGATGAATTGACCGCTGACTTTTTAGAGACCACACGCTTGCGCAGTCCTGCGGGGGTTTATGTTACTTTGTCGGATATTGTTGATGTTGAAACGCATAGCGGTTTTTCAACCGTGCGGCGTGAAAACGGGGTGCGCGTGATTACAGTGTCGGGTGACCTGTCTGAGGATGATCCCGCGCGTGTCACCGAAATCATGGCGCAATTAACCGCTGAAATCCTACCGAAAATTGCCGCAGATTACGGGGTTGAATGGCGCATGTCAGGGCTGGCGGAGCAGGAACAAGACTTCTTGTCAGATGCGTTGCGTGGATTGCTGTTGTGCCTGTTGGGGATATATCTGACCCTGACATGGATTTTTGCCAGTTGGACACGCCCGTTGGTGGTGATGTCGATCATTCCCTTTGGCCTGATCGGAACAATTTACGGGCACTATGTTTGGTCTGTGCCGATTTCAATGTTTTCAATCGTTGGGCTGATTGGCATGAGCGGTATTATCATCAACGATTCAATCGTCTTGGTGACGACCATTGATGAATACGCTGAAAAGCGCGGCACACGCCCTGCGATTATTGATGCGGCATGTGATCGTTTGCGTCCCGTTTTACTGACCACATTGACCACAGTCCTGGGGTTGTTGCCGCTGTTGTTTGAAAGTTCACGCCAAGCCTTATTCTTAAAACCCACCGTGATCACCCTGTGCTACGGCTTGGGCTTTGGCGTTGTCTTGGTAATGCTGGTCGTACCTGCATTAGTCGTTGTCCAGCAGGACATTGGCGGATTGATTGCCTCGGCACGCCGCGCCACGTTCGGTGGGAAACTACCCGCGAAATATCGTGCGATTACCACAACGTCTGGCGCGGTTGCAGGCGTGTTGGTTGCGATTGTGTTTGGCACTCTTTTTGTCACCAACACGGCAGTAAGTTGGTTCTCATTTTTCGCCCCAACATTGCACAYAACGGCACCTGTTATGGCATCCTTGATGGTTGTCGTGATTGGCTTGATGGTAATCCTTGCGGCGGCCTTTACAGCATTAGCACTGACCRCCCGCAAGCAAACGGGATGATTAGCTGGGCGCTGGGCAACCGTCGATTTGAATGGCACGTGCATTATTGATCAAGGTAATGCGCAAGTTTTTACGATCTATAAACACGGGCACCTTTGAATAAGACAACAGTTCTGCGCTGGCATAAACAGTTTTGCCTGTATGCTTGGTTGTGGCGGTATCAATCCAGACATTCGGGGCTGAATATTCAATAACACTGTGTTTGACCGTAGCACCATTTGCGYGAAACTTGATTGTCGCATTGATTGAAAAGCCGTCACTCGTAGGGGTGATTTCACAGGTGGCAGATTTTATCCCAGCCTGGGYGGCACTTTTGGGACGAGATTTTAGAGCCGCTCCAATCACCTGTTGATTATGCGGCACGCTATTGTCTAGCTTGCCCGTTAGTTTTGAGGTCACGGGAATACAAACATCAGAACAAATTCCGTAGTTTATTTTGATTTTAACCGTAATGGGTGCGCCTTTAACCTTGGGCGTGATCTGGATGGGAAGCACCAGTTGATCCTTATACCCTACCGTGCGTACGCCTTGATCATCATATACTTTTGGTGATGGCCAATGGAATTTTACCGACCCGATATTTTTAGACCCTTTCCAGGTGAACTTAGGCGGAAGACCCGCGGCACCAGGGGCACGCCAATAGGTTTTCCAGCCTTGATCCAATGTGATGCGCACCGCTACCATATGAGTGCCCTGCGGTGTTTGCCAGCCATCGAGCAATTCAATTGCGCGCAGACCTTTTTGGGCAAAAAACTTGGTATCAACATCCCGCGCAAAACTGGCAGGGGTTGCGCCAAGAAAAACAAGGCTGGTGATAAGGGGCAGGGATTTCATGTCGCTATCTTTGTTTTAGTCACGCCTAATCTAACCATCCAGCGGCTTAGTTAAAGTCACATTCTGGCGATGAGGTTGTGAATAGACCGTTTCAGGCTTGCGGATCGGCGCAAGCTGGCACATCTTAGGGCTATGGACACAAAACAAGACTTGCCCCACCTCGAAGGTAAACTTCTGATTGCAATGCCCGGTATGGGTGATTTTCGCTTTGAAAAATCACTGATCTATATGTGCGCCCATTCCCCTGAAGGGGCGATGGGATTAATTGTGAACAAACCC
>NVSA01000029.1 GCA_002401045.1 Paracoccaceae bacterium | reverse complement strand
CCCGAAGGGTCAGCCTTGGACATACGTCAAAGCCTCCCCGACCAAAAGATCGAAGAGGTATCGATTGCAGCTGATACCAGCTGGCTAACGTGAGGTTTTGAAGCCCCGAAGCTGACCATACGTCAGCCCTGCGGTTAGAATAAGCTAGGTTTGCGCATAGGGGAAGAGAAGATTTTGGTGGTTCGTTAGAACTGCCTGCCCCTCGGCTGGCGCTTTGTTGTGCCATAAAGCTAGTCGTTGTCAAAAAACACGTAAATCATCCGTCCCGCATTTTCATATTCAAAGCGTTTGATTTTGGTGTCTTCGATCAAATCGGCCACCCGCATACAGTCGGGATCGCTGGGCGACAGATACCCCTTTGTGCAAAGATACTGTAACGCCGTTTTCCGCTCTGCCTCGCTAAAGATAATTCGCACCATGCCCAACCCCTCGTTTAAAACGAAAACGACTGTCGGGGGATCCGACAGTCGGGGAGTTCGTAAGTCGTCCAAGAACGACTGCTATGACCTTTAGGATTCACCCGAAGGGTCAGCCTTGGACATGCGTCATAACCTCCCCGACCAAAAATCGAAGAGGCATCATTGCGGTTGATACCAACCGTCTTGGAAGAGGCTACGAAACCCCGAGACTAACCATGCGTCAGCCCTATGGTTAGGATAAGCTAGGTTTGGGGATAGGGGAAGAGGTGAATGCAACATAGCGCCTTCCCACCTGTGAAAGCCTGCTTTCAGCAGGACGGGGTCGTGGGATTTGCTCTACAATTCCCACCTGTCAGGCGCGGGCAACACGTTGCCCAATTTTTTGTGGCGGATGTTATATTTTGACAACAAAAAAGGCGCCCAGTTTCCTGAGCGCCTTCGTCGTTAATCTTTTAACCCTTAGGGCTAGATCAATTTGTCACGGAATACATAAAGGGCGATTCCGTCGCGTTCGATACCGTATTTCGCTGCAAGTTCTGCGTCGCTCAATGTGTTCATTTTTGCGATCACGTCAGCGCGTGATGCTGAATTTGCTATTTTTTCGACAGCACCAAGGATGCCAGCACCAAAGCGTGCGACTGCGTCTTGTGCGATTTGTACGTAACTTGTTGTTGCTACTAATGCCATTTTAATTACCTCTTATACAGCGGGCTGGGAGGTGCCCGTTTCATTTCATAAGTTTAAAATGGGGGGGAATGACGGGGAAAACAACACCGCGATCGGAATACTCGGTATGCAATAAATGCATAGCTTATAAGAGCTTAGGCACTGCAATGATCAACCAAATCACCAATGTTGTCAGGGCGGTCAGCGCCACGGCGGCGCAGCCTGCGTCTTTGGCTTTCTTGGATAGATCATGATAATCCAGCGAAATACGGTCAATGGCCGCCTCTATTGCCGTGTTCAAAAGTTCGGCCACCAAGACCAGCAAGCCAAAGCCAATAATCAAGGCGCGCTCAACAGGTGTCATAGGGATTGCAAAGGTCAGCCCTATGGAGATGATATTCAAGACGACCCATTGCGCAAAGCTGGCTTCATCCACCCAAGTGATGACCAGCCCTTCCCATGTGTTCACACAGCGGTCCAGGAAACGTGCGGATTCGCGTTTGATGTATCCCATTTATTAATCCTTCTAGTCTTTAACTGTTCAAACCGAACACACAGCCGTCGGTTACAAACTTTGGCGGTGTCTTACACAAGGCTTTGGCAACCTGCCATGCCGCAACGACTTTGGGGATATAATGCCGCGTTTCAGGGAACGGGGGGACACCTTGATGTTTCTTAACCGCGTTTTCGCCTGCATTATAACCAGCAAGCGCCAGAACGGGATCATTTTTGAATTCGCGAAACAGCCAATCCAAATAGGCAACGCCGCCTTTAATGTTCTGTTTCGGGTCTGTGCTATCTGTCACATTAAACCGCTTTGCTGTCGCTGGGATCAATTGCATCACCCCGACCGCCCCTGCAGAACTGACCGCATCAACCCTTCCCGCAGACTCAACCCCAATAACCGCCAAGACAAATGCAGGCGAGACATCTTTGCCCAAAGTCGCCAATAGAATGTCTGTGCCATACCTCTCGGCCAGCTTTTTCATGCTTGAAAGGCTTGGGGTAAGTTGTTGCGAGTGCTTCGGCGATTTACGCAGCTGTGCTTCGGCATCGATCCAGCGCACCATAGAGGCATTGGCGATCTGATGATCGAACCCGTCCCAGAACCATTCATCGGCGGGTTGTGGCGCATTTTTCACCGCTTTGGTCTTACTGACAGCGGCAGGACTGCTGGGCGCTTGATCATAATACGACTCTCCAGGCGCAATCTGAATATTGATGCGTTGCCCCAAAGGACGCTTATTGACCTTTACCCGCTTAAAGCTGACATCGGCATAAGTCGGCGTGATGCTGGAAGCAATAAGGCTCATAGCGATAAAGCCAGCATAAAGAAGCCCGCGCGGGCAATGATGTATCGGTTTCATGGAATTACTGCTCTTTTTTTTCGCCCACTATACGCAATCTTCACTTTAAAGGGGGCAAATGTGGTCAGATTTGCGCAAACACTGTGGCAATTCAGACATAGTTGGCGGTTCTGAAAAGATTTTAAGGAAAAAGTTTAAAGAATAATTAAGAGATAAGCCTATGTTTTAAAACAACTAAATAAGATAAACACCAATTTTATTCAGATTTTCATAACTTTTTTAAAGCCAGCCAAACTGTTGCCCCAATTAAAGGGCTTATTAGGTCTCGAAAGCAGGGAACGTTTCCCACAACAAAAAAAGCTTTCTTAGAAAATAACTTAGTGACCTTGGAGGGTACAACAATGAAAAAGTTTTTAAATGATGAATCTGGTGCTGTAACTGTAGACTTCGTAGTATTGACAGCTGGCGCTGTTTTGATTGCGGTTGGCGTTGGTTCAGCTCTGTCAACTAAAGTGACTGCAGCTATCTCTGCTATCTCACTTTAATAGTTGAGCGTTGGTTTCGACCAATACACTAATCTAAAAGGGGATAGCTGCACATGTGGCTATCCCCTTTTTTTCAGCACAAAGCCTGAAAAACATGTTGAGCAAATTAAGGGGTTAATATGCGTATTGTATTCGCACTGGTGTTATTCTTAGGCATCTCTATTGCAGGGGGTGCTGTCTATGTTGCATCACAGCAATTCAATGCTAATCAAGCAAAAATTAATGAATTGAGTAAACGTATTACAAAAAACGTTGAACTGGTGAAGATTTATGTCGCCGCAAAAGATTTAACTTACGGGCAAGTCTTAACCCCTGAAGACGTCAAGCAAGTTGAATGGCCAAAAGATTCTTTACCTGAAACCGCTTTTTCAGAAGCAGTTATCCTATTTGGCGACGCAGCCGAAGAAGACAAGCGCATTGTTATTCGTACAGTTGACGCAGGTGAGATATTGTTATCGACTAAAGTCACAAAGATAGGTGAAGACGCAGGCGTTGCGTCCCGCCTAGAAAAAGGCATGCGTGCCTTTACACTACGGGTCGATGTGGCCTCTGGTGTATCTGGTTTCCTACGCCCCGGTGATAGAATTGATATTTACTGGACAGGCGACGTCAGCACGACAACCGATAGAGGCCGGCACAGTGAAARAGTTACGCGCTTAATCATGGACGGTATTAAATTGATCGCAATCGACCAATCTGCGTCGGAATCGAACATGCCTGCGGCTGTTGCAAAAACAGTAACCGTAGCCGTTTCMCCCCAAACAGTTGCATCCCTAGTGCAAGCACAAGCAACAGGAAATCTGTTACTCTCGCTACGCGGCGTGAACGATGAGACGAAATCTGATGCGATTGAAGTCACCCAAAACCAATTGTTGGGRCGTACAGAACAGGTGCAACAAAAAGCCGTTGCAGAAAAAATCTGTACAATACGAACACGTAAAGGATCTGAAGTAATTGAAGTTCCGATTGCCTGTTCAAACTAAAGAACACCACATCCTACATGACAAAGCGCCTACGGGCGCTTTTTYATATGCGGCTTWAAAATCTTTAAATTTCAATGTGCAAGCGTCTGTGTTGCGCATTATCCACAGCAACYAACCTGCWTAACACATTGATTCTTGCAATAAAATTAGAACTGACGCATTATACCCAAAATAAAAAGAATAAAATTCAGTGATCAGAGAGGCAGATCACATGCGATTAAACAGGCTTATGGGCACGGTCCTAGCTGGGTTGATGTTGTCAACATCACTCCCTGCAACGGGTGCGTTTGCACAAAATACATTAAAAATCTTACGCGGTTCGACCACAAATGCAATTTCGGTAAATTTGAACCGCGCTATTGTTATGGAATCAGATCAGCCCTTTGGTGAACTCTCTGTCGCAAACCCTGGGATTGCGGATATTGCATCGCTATCGGATCGCACGATTTATATTTTGGGGAAAGCACCTGGGCGCACCGTGCTGACAATACTTGGTACAGACGGCAAGTTGATTACCAATGTAGATATAAAGGTCACCCCTGACCTGTCCGAGTTCAAAGAATTACTGCGTGAAATCATGCCGCGCGAACGCATTCAGGTGCGCTCTGCGAATGACGGCATCGTATTAAGCGGTACGGTTTCTGGCCCGTCTAAAATTGCATTGGCAATGGATCTGGCACAGCGTTATGCCCCCGAAAAAGTGACAAGTTTGCTATCTGTTGGCGGCGCGCAACAAGTTATGTTGAAAGTTCGGTTTGCTGAAATGCAACGCTCTGTGGCTAAGAGCTTGGGCGGTGCCTTAAGTGGCCGTCGCCGTGGTGCAACCACCCCGACAACGGGAACGGGGCATACAGGCGTTGCGAACCAAGGCGGTGTCACATTGCAAAGTGCTGGCAATTTAACATTGGGCATTACAACAGGTGGTTTGGCGCTAAGCCTTACGTTAGAAGCCCTAGAAGACAAAGGCTTGGCTAGAACATTGGCCGAACCAAACTTGGTTGCATTATCTGGCACTGAGGCAAACTTCTTGGCGGGTGGTGAATATCCTGTTCCTGTAGCCCAAACGGACAATGGCATTACAATTGAATATAAGCCTTTTGGCATTGAAATGCGGTTTACCCCCACTGTTTTAGACGGCGATTTAATAAACCTTGTGATCAACACCGCCGTCAGTGCGATTGATTACAGCAACTCATTCCAAGCTTCGGAAGACGGTATTACCGTTGCGGCCTTTACCAGGCGCCAAGCCTCTACTGCTGTAGAGTTGCGCGACGGGGAAAGCATTGCAATTGCTGGTTTGTTGCAAGACGATTTTAGAGATGCATCCACACAAGTACCTTGGTTGGGTGACGTGCCTATATTGGGCGCTTTATTTCGAAGTGCTGAATACAAACGCGATCAAACCGAGCTTGTCGTGATTGTAACAGTGCATTTAATCACCCCTGTGGATGGCGACACACTCGCGCTACCAACAGACCGTGTTATTTTGCCCAGTGATGGGGATATTTTCCTACGCGGCAGGCTAGATGGTAAGGGGCGTAAAGCCAAACGCGGCACGGTTGCGGCGCAAGATTTCTCTGGGTCTTACGGATATGTGATGGAATAAGATGATGAAAAAATCAGCTATAACAACCGTTTCAATCAGTATCATCGCCCTTTCAGGTTGCTGGAATGGGGCTTATTATGATGGGTTTAACGCGACGGCGGAACGCTCAGCGGAAACCAACACCTTTGGCAGTGCGACAGCAAACAATACTGCCGTACATGCAGGTCTTTTGACCAATGAGATGCTTGCCAACTTGACCCGTAAATTTGCAAGCGAAGCCCTTGCTACGGTAAACTTTGCCTTTAATTCATCGCGCCTAGACGCCGAGACGCAGGCAGCGCTGCAACGTCAAGCGGCCTGGATCAAAGCCCATCCCCAAATTGTCTTTACGGTTTACGGGCATACCGACAAAGTTGGCGGTAATGTTTTCAATCAAAACCTAGGCAAACGCCGGGCGCGTGCTGTCGCCAATTATTTGACGTCGCAGGGCATTCCACGCGCAAAACTGCGTGCAGTTGCCTCATTTGGCGAAACACGCCCCTTGGTTCTGACCGAAGAGCGGAACCGTCAGAACCGCCGTACAGTTACAGAAGTTAGCGGCTTTGGTAGTCATAAAAAATCAGGCCGCCTAGACGGCCGATATGCAATAGAAATTTACGACCGCTACATCACATTAGAGAACCAAGAGTTTATCCGTGAAGAAGGTGGTCTGGTAACAGACACAGCAAATGAAGGCGGCACGAAGTAGCCCCACCCCTTTGCCAACAAATAGATACATTTAAAAAGCCCCGAAATTCTACGGGGCTTTTTTGTATTCTGGATTAAGTGCTGAAAAACATATAGAAATTTAGCCTTTATCCAAAAAAAAGCCACAATTGCCCGTTATGACACAATTGAGGAAATAGGTCTCTTACGTTGAAAACTTCGGAGAGGCTAGAAAGTGGGCACGGATATGGCAGTAACTGACGACACACAAAAAGTAGAAACCGACGTGATTTTGGCCTGTGCCATTGCACGCGACTTGGAAAGTTTCGAACTTTTGATCGAAGATTTAGAAAACCGTCTTGGTGCTGGCTGGGGCGGTTTGGATTTCAATAATGCTGAAGATATTTTGCGCAGTTCACATGCGGACGCGCTGCAATTTATCACAATCGCATTAGATAAAACCGACGAAGACAATCTAAGCTCTGTCGATAGTATTTTACGTGTCGCCAAAGAGCGTGGCATTAAAGTCATTTTGGTAACACATGATTTGACACCCATGTCATTGCATCACCTTATGCGCTTGGGTGCCGATGATTTTGTCCCCTACCCGCTGCCTAAAGGTGCCTTGGACGAAGCGATTGATCGGCTTTTAGCTGAAGAAACTCCAAAAATCATCATTGAAGAAAAAATCGTCATAAAAGAGGTTTTTGTCCCCGCTCCATCGGCTGATAATGTGACCCAGATGCCTGTGGCGACATCAACCAAACAAGGCATTATGCTTGCGGTTTACGGCATGGCTGGCGGTGTCGGTGCAACGACATTTGCAACGAACCTAGCTTGGGAATTACAACAACTCGGCAAGGCAAGTAATAAATCCATTTGCATCTTGGACTTTGACTTTCAATTTGGCTCTGTAGCGACCTATTTGGATGTTCCCAAAACCGAAGCGGCGTTTGAGATGATGACCGATCCAGGCAACGCAGACGTCGTTGCTTTTAAACAGGTTTTGTCAAAATATAACGATACATTGGCCGTGCTACCTTCACCACAAGATGCGGTACCTTTGGAATTTGTGGGTGCCGAAGAGATCGAACAAGTGATCTCTTTAGCAAAAAGAAGCTATGATATTGTCATCATTGACCTGCCTAGAACTTTGGTAAGCTGGTCCGAAATCATCCTAAACGAATGCGAGCTTTTCCTAAGCCTTATTGGCCTAGATATGCGATCCGCACAAAATATACAGCGTTTTTTACAAGCCTTGAAAGCAGACGACCTACCCTTTGAAAAAGTGCAGTTCGTGTTGAACCGCGCGCCGAAGATGACCGACTTGAATGGCAAATCACGTGTGAAACGCATGACAGAATCTTTATCGATTGATCTGCGCTGGCAGTTATCAGACGGCGGAAAAGCCGTTTCTGCAGCAGGGGATCACGGCGTACCTTTGGCCGAAATGGCACAAAAAAATGTGTTGCGTAAAGAAATATCTAAGATTGCCGAAACCATCCTTGAGCTTACAGAAAACGAGTTCAAGGCAGCAGCGGAGTAGCGTCATATGTTTAAGCGTTACAATAAACCAAGTACTAAAACCGAACGACCGCGCAGCGTTGCGACACCTAAATTGGTGCCAACGGCAAAGGCACCAGATCCTATTGCTGCGCCACCAGAACCGATTAAAGTTGCAACGCGCCCTGCGACACAAAGTTTGCGCAAGGAAATCCCTGTAAGCATCGATGCCCCTGACGTAAATGTTGAAAAAAATCAAAAGCGTAAAGAACGGTTAATTGATATACGCATGCAAATGCATAAACGTCTTTTAGAATCGCTAAACTTATCCGCGATCGATAAAGCTTCAGAAAGCGATCTACGTCGTGAAATTTCAGCGATTACCTCTGACGGATTACAAGAACTTGGTATTGTATTAAACAAATCTGAGCGTGATGGCTTGGTTCAAGAGCTGATAGACGAAGTCATTGGACTGGGACCGCTTGAGCCGCTTTTGCGTGATGATGACATTAATGATATTTTGATCAACGGTCATAAACAAATTTTTGTTGAGCGTGCAGGTAAACTGACGTTATCAGACGTGCGTTTTGCCGATGAAAAGCACCTGTTGCGTGTGATTGATAAAATTGTATCCGCAGTGGGTCGTCGTGTGGATGAAAGTAACCCCTATGTGGATGCGCGGCTTAAAGATGGGTCACGTTTTAACGCTGTTGTCCCCCCCGTCGCAGTAGACGGTGCATTGGTGTCCATTCGTAAGTTCAAAAAAGAAAAAATGAGTATTGATAAGCTGGTTGATTTCGGGGCTTTTACCGAAGAAATGGCCGCCTATTTACAAGCCGCAGTCGCCACACGCCTGAACATCATCGTGTCGGGCGGTACAGGATCTGGTAAAACGACAACATTGAATGCACTTTCAAGCTTTATCGGTGATGATGAACGTATTGCCACCATTGAGGACACGGCGGAGCTACAGTTACAACAAACACATATTGCCCGCATGGAAAGTCGCCCAGCCAACGTCGAAGGTGCCGGTGAAGTTACCCAAGAAGACTGTTTGCGCAACGCTTTGCGGATGCGCCCTGATCGTATCATTGTGGGGGAAACCCGCGGTAATGAGGTAATCGATATGTTGCAGGCGATGAATACAGGTCACGATGGTTCGATGACCACGATTCACGCCAATAATCCGCGCGATGCCGTTGCACGTCTGGAAAACATGATTGCCATGACGGGTGTTGAATTGCCGCTCAAGGCTTCGCGTGCACAAATCGCATCGGCGGTGAATTTGATCGTACAAATCAAACGTCTACAAGACGGGTCACGTCGCATGACATCCATTACGGAAATTACGGGTATGGAGGGCGAAATCGTCTCTATGCAAGAGATTTTCAAGTACCAAATCCATGGTATGGATGCAAACGGTAAGGTCATCGGTGAATTTATGCCGACAGGCCTGCGTTCAACTTATGCGGATCGCTTTAAACAATGGGGTTATGACTTGCCTGCAAGTATTTACACCCCCAAAGCTGCGCAGTAAGGACGGAGAAATCACATGTCTATAGCCGTTGTTTTAATTGGACTTTTCGTCGGTGTTTTACTGATTATCGAAGGCCTGTATCTATTTGTTTTTGGTAAAAGTATTAAAAGTAATTCACGTGTAAACCGCCGGTTGCAATTGTTGGAAAAAGGTCAAAATCACGAAGAGGTCTTGAACACACTACGCAAAGAACGTGAACAGCACATAAAATCGAAACGTGTCCCGATTTACGCTATTTTAGGCAACAAAGCCCAACAAGCAAACATCGCGTTCACGCCGCGCGCCTTGGTGTCGATTATGGTTGGCCTAACGGGCGTCAGCTTTGTGACATTGTTGATATTTGCAGGAACATCACTTGGCGTTTCTCTTGCAGGCGGCGCAGCCATCGGTTTTGGTGGTGTCTATGTCTGGGTCAACGGCAAAGCAAAAAAACGTCTGGCACTGTTTGAAGAACAATTGCCAGACGCTGTAGAACTCATCGTGCGCTCCCTACGTGTTGGACATCCCTTTTCCAGTGCAATCGCAGTTGTGGCAGAAGAAATGCCCGACCCCATTGGAACCGAATTCGGTATTTTAGCCGATGAAGCAACATATGGTCAGGACATCAGTACTGCACTTGAAGATTTAGCCGACCGTGTCAACGTTCCAGATTTACGCTTCTTAACCGTTGCTGTTGGCATCCAAGCACAATCGGGTGGTAATCTGGCCGAAGTGTTGGACGGTCTAGGCAAAGTTATTCGCTCRCGTTTTAGACTTTTTCGCCGCGTGAAAGCTATTACATCAGAGGCCAAATTCTCTGGAATGTTTYTGTCCGCTTTCCCTGTACTCGCTTTAGTCGGAATCAATCTTGTCGACCCACACTACTACGACGAAGTAATGGAAACTCCAGCGTTCCTGCCCGCATGTATTATCGTTGGCCTTATGATCACCGCCAATATTTTCATCATGCGCTCTATGGTCGATATTAAGGTTTAAATCATGATACCTGCATTCATGGACATACTAACATCAACATTCGGTCCCTTTGGCCCCATTCTAGCTTTTGGTGCCTTTGGTGCTTTATTAATCACGCTAACTTTGCCCTTTATTTTAGTGAAGAAAAAAGATCCATTTGACCGAATTAACCAACGTCAGATAAAGACAAGTGACACAGTAAAAGCAAAAAACTCAGATGTAAGTCTGCGTCATAAGCAAACAGGGCCAAATCTGGAAAAATTTGCAAGCTTTCTTGAACCGCAAGATTTGGAAGAGTTTTCAAAACGTAAAATGATCCTTTTACAAGCGGGTTATCGTGGCAAAGATGCCGTGCGTAATTTCCATTTTTTCCAATTTTTACTTGGAATTTTGGGCGTGATTATTGGTGGCGCGTATACGTTATTTTTATCCACTGAAACCGATATGGTTATGCAACTTCTAAAGGGAGGTGCCCCAGCATTTATCGGTTACTATCTGCCAATTTACTGGGTAAATCGTCGAAAGGCCGCACGCGAAGCAGAGCTTGAGAGTGGTTTTCCCGACAGTCTGGATTTAATGTTGGTTTGTATCGAAGCAGGCCAATCACTGGATCAAACCATTCAACGTGTTGGCACCGAGTTAAAACATTCCTACCCTCATTTATCAGATGAATATTTAATTGTCGCAAATGAAATGCGTGCGGGTAAAGAAAAGTCCACGGTTCTAAAAGACTTTTCCGAACGCACAGGCGTACCTGACATCAAGTCGTTTGTAACAGTTCTTGTTCAATCCGCGACATTCGGGACATCCATTGGTGCCAGTCTGCGTGTTTATTCCGCTGAAATGCGTGACAAGCGTATTATGCGTGTTGAAGAGAAGGCCAATAAGTTGCCTACGAAAATGACGTTATGTACCATGATGTTTACAGTTCCGCCGCTGATGGTTTTACTGGTAGGGCCGTCCGTGTACCAAATCATGCAGGTATTTTAAGTAGGACCAAATTTATGGTAACACGGCACATCATCACAGTCCTTACAGCATCTTTGATGTTGACGGCCTGCGTATCCCAAGCCCCCTCCCCCTTAGCTGAATTACGTATAGGACCCGCAGCCCCCAAAGGTACGGTCACAATTACAGAGGCCGTTGATGGTCTGATTGTGGGTCACCGTTTAATGGCGGCAGGTGAATATGAACTAGCCTTGCGCGCCTATACGCGCGGTGCCGCAGTTCACGGATTGAATGTAGATGTTCTGAGCGCGCTTGGATCCGCAAACTTAAAACTAGGCCGCCTTGGCCAAGCCAAAAAATTGCTACGCCGGGCGGTTGAGTTAGACGAAAAATTTGTACCCGCTTGGAATAATTTAGGCGTCGTTTTATCAAATGAAGGTAAATACAAAGAAGCCAGGCGCGTTTTTCAATTGGCATATGGCCTAGATAACGGAGATTCCGAAGAAATTCGTGAAAATCTTACCAAAATTATCGCAAAAGATGAAAAGACCAGCTATACTGTTAAAAAAGAAAAGAATGAATTCGACTTGGTAAGACGCGGGAACGGCCGCTACCTTCTATTAAAAACCGCCTCGTCGACATGAGCAGAAACAGGAAACAGGCAATGCGTAATCCATTGGTGAGTGCTGTCATATTGACAGTTGCATTTGGTTTGACTGCGTGTGACGCATCCAAAACCCCATTTGCTAAGAAAAATCCAAATAAAAAAGTCATCGGCGTTGTCGATGAAAGCAATCTCAACGATATCATGTTGACCGTTGCCGATCCAAATGAAGCTGTTTCATACTTTCAAGGTGCGCTTGAAAAAGAACCCGACCGTTTGCAATTTCAACGTGGGTTAGCGGCCTCTTTAGTACGCGCAAAACGCGCAACCGAAGCTTTGCATATCTACAAGAAAATCATTGCGCATGATGACAGCACACATGATGATACTGTTAACTATGCCGATGCTTTGATCCGCTCAAACAAGTGGAAAGAAGCTGAAACACAACTTAACAAAGTCCCCCCGACCGTTGAGACCTATAAGCGTTACCGCCTAGAGGCCATGGTTGCAGATTCTCAGAAAAAATGGAAAAAATCCGACAGTTTCTATGAAACCGCGATTGGTCTGACCACTCAGCCAGCGAGTGTGTTGAACAACTGGGGCTATTCTAAAATGACCCGTGGGCAGTTCTCTGCCGCAGAAGAGCTATTTTTAGAAGCAATTTCTTACAATCCCGCTTTGTTCACCGCAAAAAACAATCTGGTACTGGCGCGTGGATCCCAACGAAACTATACGCTTCCCTTAATCAAGATGTCGCAAGAGGAACGTGCACARYTGCTTTAYACYCTTGGRCTRACCGCCATTAAAAAGGGCGATAAAGCCATTGGACGTGGGYTGTTTGAAGACGCTGTTGAAACCCATCCCCGTCATTTTGAGGCTGCTGTTCGTAGCCTAGAAGCCCTTGGTTGATAAGGATTAATTTTTTGTTACTTCCAGAATATCTGTTACTGATCCCCGCCATTCCWATTGCWYTKTGGGTTTCATGGAGCGACATGAAATTCATGCGCATTCCAAATATTGCCTGTTTAGCCCTATTTGCCAGTTTTTTGGTCATGGGCYTCTTCATTTACGAGCTACACGAATATGGTATCCGCATTGCACAAGGCATTGTCGTGCTTATCATAGGCTTTTTTGCTACAGGAGTTGGCTTCGTCGGCGGTGGCGATGCCAAATTTGCCGCAGCAATGGCACCGTTTATTGCCCTTGAACAGACGCTACCTTTTATCTTCATCATAGGTATAATGTCGTTATTTTCCGTAGGCTTACACAAAATTGTRGGCATCACACCGTGGGTAAARCACAAAATAGCAGATTGGGATTCGTGGAATACAACAGGCATGTTCCCTTTTGGCGTGACCTTGGCCGCCAGCCTGATTGCRTCGTTGATTTTAACTAATTTCTATTCCTGAAAAAGCCCGAATTCAGCCTTAGTTTTGCACCTGAAAACCTTRTTAATGGCTTCAAAGGCCTGAAAACAGGCGTATGAAAGGGCAGTTTTATGAATATGCAATCGCTTATCGCCGTTGCACCGTTAGAGCCTCGGACACTTTCCGATACAGGGCTAAAAGCGGTGTTTGTTTTAGATATTTTTATCAAAACGATTTTTCGTAAAAATCTAGATTCWGCATCTGAAATGGCACGTGAGCTTTGTGTTTCAGTACCCATTATCAACGAATTGGTTGATATGTGCCGCGCCCAAAAACTGGTCGAAATCCTAGGCAATGAGGGCGGCGTTGCATCTGAATTACGCCTTCAGCTAACGAAAAGCGGCCGTGACCATGCTTATCAAGCCCTAAAGCAATCTGAATATTWTGGCCCTTTGCCCGTGACAATGGAAGAATTTGCCAGACAGGTACGTAAACAATCGGTCAAGAACATCRSSRTYWCMMAMSRRGYMYTMCRGAAATCCATGGGGGATTTGATCCTGCCAACAGGCTTGCTGGACCAAATTGGCCCTGCTGTGAACTCTGGACGCTCTATTCTAATGTATGGCCCCCCTGGCAACGGTAAATCCTCTATCTCAAACGGTATTCGCGACGCTATGGGCGACAAGATATTTATGCCACGCGTGTTGGAATATGCAGGGCAAGTCATTTCGGTTTATGACCCGATTATCCACACCTCTGCGTCAGATGAAGACCTAGACAACGGTAGCCTGCGCCGCATCGGTGGCAGCTACGATCCACGCTATGTCAAATGCAATCGCCCCACGGTGATAACAGGCGGCGAGTTGAGCTTGGACATGTTAGAACTTAAGTACAACCCAAACTCAAAAACCTACCAAGCCCCGCTTCAGCTAAAAGCATCGGGTGGGATATTCATTGTAGATGACCTTGGCCGCCAAGCGGAATCGCCACAAGCATTGATCAACCGCTGGATTGTTCCCATGGAAGGCGGCGAAGATATTTTGAGCCTTGAATCTGGCGAAAAATTCACGGTTCCATTCGACACATTGGTCATTTTTTCAACCAACTTCCATCCAAACAAAATTTTTGATGGGGCGGCCTTACGTCGGATCTATTACAAGATTTTGATTGAGGCCCCGACCCGTGACGATATGCTGAAAATCTTTATGCTGGTCGCCAAAAAGAAAAACTTCCAGTTGGAAAAAGAGGCTTTGATTTATTTGTTTGGCGCAAAATTTCAAGAAGTTGGTCATAAGTATGCCGCCTATCAAGCGCCCTTTATGATCGATCAAATGCTATCAATTTGCGAGTATGAAGGTGTTCCGCGTATAATGACACCTGACCTAATTGACCGTGCTTGGGCAAATATGTTCGTCGAAAACTCAGAGATTGAGAGCTAGATCTTAAATCGAGAGGCAGGCCTTACCCTACGTCATTTTTTTGCATTCCAAGCGTCATTTTTCAAAGAATACTCTTGTTTATTTGCAAATGGCCACCAACTATAAAGGTACATGATCCTCAGGGAGCATGTACCACCCCGGCTGATAGTTGGTAGTATTATGTAGTAACGGGTAGTGTTGTCCAGCTATCAGCCACAAAACCCCACACGAAGAAACATTAAGCGCTCAGCCCAACGGGTTCTGGCAATCCGTTTGCACGGCTACACGCTGTCAGCGTATTGGCCAGCAAGCAAGCGATCGTCATCGGCCCTACCCCGCCAGGCACGGGTGTGATTGCCCCTGCTTTTGGGGACACAGATGCAAAATCAACATCGCCTACCAGCTTCATCTTACCAGCACCTTTTTCGGGCGCAGCAATACGGTTGATACCGACGTCAATTACGGTCGCACCGTCCTTAATCCAATCAGATGTAATCATCTCAGGCCGCCCAATCGCAGCGATAACGATATCAGCGGCACGACAAACGGCTTCAATATCTTTGGTGCGACTATGGGCAATCGTCACAGTACAACTGTCACGCAACAAAAGCTGCGCCAGAGGTTTGCCAACCAAGTTAGAACGCCCGACAACCACGGCGGTTTTACCAGAAAGCGATCCGTAATGGTCGCGCAACAGCATCAAGCATCCAAGCGGTGTACAAGACACCATTGCACGCTGACCTGTCGCCAATAGCCCCGCATTAATCACATGCAAGCCGTCCACATCTTTTGCGGGCGAAATACGTGCGACAATATCGGTTTCGCTTAAATGTTCAGGCACAGGGAACTGACATAATATACCATGCACTTGCGGATCCTCATTCAGCTTATCAATCAGCGCATATAATTCTTGCTCGCTGACATCGATGGGCAGTTTATATTCGAAACTGTTCATCCCGACCTCAAGGGTCGCTTTGTGTTTATTACGAACATAAACTTGGCTGGCAGGGTCTTGCCCGACCAAAATCACCGCCAAGCCAGGGGTTAAGTTGTGTTCTTCTTTCAAACGCGCGACATGATCTGCGACTTTAGCGCGAACTGTTATTGCGAATGCTTTTCCGTCAATGATTTTAGCAGTCATGGATTTTCCTTGGGCGGCTAGAATGATCGTTCTTTAGAACAAACCATCAATTTGTCCGTCATCGTTTAGCATAATTCTTTGCGCACTTGGAACCCGTGGCAGACCTGGCATTGTCATTATCTCACCACWAATCACAACAATAAACCCTGCGCCTGCCAATAACCGTACCTCGCGCACAGGAACCGAATGTTCAATAGGTGCGCCGCGCAACATCGGATCGGTTGAAAAGCTATATTGGGTTTTTGCCATGCAGATCGGTAAATGRCCATACCCTTGATCTTCCCACTGGTGTAACTGGTCCCGAATTTTTTGATCCGCCAGCACATCATTGGCACGGTAAATGCGTTTAGCGATGGTTTCTATTTTCTCAAACAGGGGCATATCATCTGGATATATCGGTGCAAAATTAGCCACATCAGCATCCACAATTTGCGCCACACGTATCGCCAGTTCTTTTGAGCCTTCAACTGACTTGTACTGGGCCCGCTCGCGGGTGTTGGAATACCTGAGCCAGATAC
>NVSA01000028.1 GCA_002401045.1 Paracoccaceae bacterium | reverse complement strand
CAAGTTGCGCGTAGTGACCAGATATTTGATGCGAATAAACCAATGCTTTTGGAGCTGCTAAAGGCATGGGGTTTTGCGGCGATTGATGGCGGGCATTTTGAAGATCACCCAGATATTATTCGTGCAGGTTTTAATGCGGCGGCAAAAAATTCGGATACTATTTTGGTCACAGGCGGCGCATCGGCGGGGGATGAAGATTATGTATCTGCATTGCTGAAATCTGAGGGCGTTTTGCAAACATGGCGTGTTGCGGTCAAGCCTGGGCGGCCTATTGCAATGGCGTTGTGGGACGGTGTGCCGACCTTTGGTTTTCCAGGCAACCCTGTTGCCGCCTTTGTTTGTGCTTTGATTTTTGGCCTGCCAGCCTTGCGGGTACTGTCTGGGCAATCGCACAAACGGCTTATGTCTTTTCAAGTCCCAGCGGCATTCCAGAAAAATAAAAAATCGGGCAGACGTGAATATTTACGTGCGCGCCTAACCGATGAAGGGACTGTTGAGCCGTTTCAATCCGAAGGTTCAGGGCGCATTTCTGGGCTGTCTTGGGCAACTGGATTGATCGAGCTGGCCGATGATGCCCGCGATATTAAGCAAGGTGATTTGGTGACCTACATTCCGTTTAGTGCTTTTGGAATTTAGACAGCTTCAAAGGCACCAGACACGCGCCCAAGCAACATGAACGCCATTGCCGTGCGGGTTTCTCCCAAAGCGAACAGTTCTTGATCCTGAGCTGTTTTTTCGAATGTTGTCAGGATATTTGCATAACGGGTCAAAAAACGATGTGTTGTTTCGCGAAAGATAATATCATTCCGCAATCGTGTTTTGGTTAAGGTTAATGCGGTGCGATCTCGTACCAAGCTAAGCGCGCTGACGGCTTGGCCTCGTTCCCCGTTGGCGTAATCGCGCCATGCTGATGCCGCAGGGGGATCAACGCGCAAATCATCCATGTAAATTCCGTCTTGCGATAACATGGTCAGCACATCTTGCGCATTTTGCAACAATTGCGCGACAGTGCGATCTGTAAAGGCGCGGCGCAATACGCTAAAGCCGTCTGTGTCATCGGCATTGTCTGGAAAGTTTAAAGCTTTGATGAAATCACGAATAGTTAATTGTGATGGCGCGTTATGGCTGTTGGTGGGCAGGGGCAAGGCAGCTTGATTGTCGTCCTGAGTCGTCTCGACTTCTTGCGGCAATGCGAGTGCGTTGCGCAGGGCAGGGATGTCTTTGGCCGTTGGTTGCGTGCGTTTGGTTAACGCAGATATGTGATTGTCTGTTTGTTTGGTCAGCGCCGCGATTTGAGCTAGTTGGCTGTGTATCCAATGATCGCGCATTTCGCTTTCGTCAACCACCTGCACTTGCAAGGTTTGGCGCATTTTTTCAACTGAAATACGCAATGCCTTAGTCTCGGCGCGCATCATTGCGAACGAACGGGCAATTAATGCCGCTGCCCAAATCAGAGCGAGAGGTAGGAAAAAACCGACCAATAATAAGGCTGTTAAGCTTTGATCCGAAATAACTTGGTTCAACACGCTTGGGTATAAAATCAAAATAGCCGATAGGCCAACCAGCCAAATAAAGGTTAGGCTGATTGCGATAAAGAATGCGGCACGTTCAGATGTTTCTGCAGGATTTTTGATTATTTCCATCGTTTTGACCCTGCTGGTGCGCCTAAATGTATTTGATACTGACGATTTCGTAATACCGCGTGCCGCCTGGGGTGCGAACCTCAACGCTATCATTTTCGTCTTTACCGATTAATGCGCGCGCCATCGGAGAGTTCAGATTTAACAACCCTTTTTCAATATTGGCCTCAGGCTCACCAACGATTTGGAATGTTTTTTCTTCGTCGGTATCTTCGTCGGCAATGGTCACCGTTGCGCCAAATTTTACAGAGCCTGACAATCGTGACAGGTCAATAATATCTGCAAGGCTGATAATGCCTTCCAGTTCTTTGATGCGCCCCTCAATGTGGCTTTGTTGCTCTCGCGCCGCATGATATTCCGCATTTTCAGACAAATCGCCATGTTCGCGTGCCTCTGCAATCGCTTTGATCACAGCAGGCCGATCAACGGTTTTAAGCTGTTTTAATTCTACGTCGGCGGCTTTGTAGCCGCCCGCTGTCATAGGTATTTTGTCCATATGCCCATACTCTGTATTGTTATCAATTCGTCATACTAAATTTGCTTAGCACACAGTGCAAGCGAAAGCTTGAGGAAACGTGTTTTACCTTAAATTAATAAGCATCCATATTATATGTAGTTTTGTATTTTTTTCTGCCACGCAACAGTTTAGTATCAAGATTGTACCAAAATTTGTGCGCTTAGTTGCACCGAGGGAGAATGAAATGACGCAAGTTGAACGTGAGTCTATGCCATATGATGTTGTAATTGTTGGTGCAGGCCCTGCTGGCCTGTCAGCGGCAATTCGGTTGAAACAGCTAGATGCCAGCTTGGAAGTCGTCGTTTTAGAAAAAGGATCAGAGGTCGGCGCGCATATTTTGTCAGGCGCTGTTCTTGATCCAAGCGGCCTAGATCGCTTGATCCCTGATTGGAAAGAAAAAGGCGCACCTATTACGGTGGCGGTGAAGGAGGACAACTTCTTTATGCTGTCTGAAAAAGGCGGCATGAAGCTTCCAAATTTCATTATGCCACCTTTGATGAATAACCACGGTAACTACATTGTCTCAATGGGTAATGTGTGTCGGTGGATGGCGGAGCAAGCCGAAGCGTTAGGCGTAGAAATCTTCCCCGGAATGGCCTGTTCCGAATTGGTGTTCGGGGATAACGGCGAAGTTAAAGGTGTGGTTGCTGGCGAGTTCGGCAAGAATGTTGATGGATCGCAAGGGCCAAGCTATGAAGCGGGTMTGGAGTTGCACGGCAAATATGTGTTCCTATCCGAAGGCGTGCGCGGCAGCCTGTCGAAACAAGTGATTGCTAAGTATAATCTGGATGCCGATTGTGATGTGCCAAAGTTTGGCCTTGGTATGAAAGAGATTTGGGAAGTTAAACCTGAAAATCATAACGAGGGCGAAGTGATCCACACGACAGGCTGGCCATTGGGCAGTGACGCAGGTGGCGGGTCGTTCCTGTATCACAGTGATAATAACCAAGTATATGTTGGCTATATCATTGATTTAAACTATAAAAACCCACATTTATTTCCATATATGGAATTCCAACGTTGGAAACATCACCCGAAAATCGCTAAGGTTTTAGAAGGTGGTAAACGCGTGGCTTATGGTGCGCGGGCTGTCACTAAGGGCGGTTTCCAATCTATTCCTAAATCCTGTTTTCCAGGCGGTGCCTTGTTGGGCTGTTCCGCAGGTCTTGTGAATTTACCGCGTGTTAAGGGTAATCATAACGCAATGCATTCGGGCATTGCGGCGGCTGAAGCTGCGATTGAAGCCATTAAAGCAGGTCGTTCTGGTGATGAGTTAACCGATTACAATGATGCATTGCGCACAGGACCTGTCGGGCAAGATTTGAAGCGCGTTCGCAACGTGGCACCCATGAGCAGTAAGTTCGGCCCCAAATTGGGCTTAATGCTGGGCGGTTTTGATATGTGGTTCCAAAGCATTTTCAAATTTAGTTTATTCGGTACAGTCAGCCACGGTAAAACCGATGCGCAGGCAACGGGTAAAGCGGCGGATTATGCGCCGATCGACTACCCTAAGCCTGATGGGAAGCTGAGTTTTGATCGCCTGACAAATGTCAGCTTTTCAGCGACAAACCATGCCGAAGAACAACCCTGCCATTTGCAATTGGCCGATCCATCAATCCCTATTGATGTGAACTTGCCAGAATTTGCGGAACCTGCTCAACGTTATTGCCCTGCGGGTGTATACGAAGTCATTCGCAACGATGATGGATCAGAGCCACGTTTTCAAATCAATGCGCAAAATTGTGTGCACTGTAAAACCTGCGATATTAAAGACCCTAGTGAAAATATTAATTGGGCAACGCCACAAGGGGGCGAAGGGCCAAACTATCCAAATATGTAGGGTGGCAAATCACAGCTTAGTTTGTTCAAGTTGAACGAAGCTTAGTTGCACTCTTGGGGCATCATCGCTACTCTTGTTTCAAAAGAATAGGAGCTATTTTTGATGCCTTTTAAACCATTTGTTTCAATTTTTGTTGGGGCGTTATGGGTGATGAACCCCGTGATGTCTTTTGCTGATGGTCTGGCGGGATCATATCTGTCTGGCAATCATGCAAATGTCACAAATGATTATGCATCTGCCGCTGATTTCTATTCTAAGGCGTTGCTAAAAGACCCTAAAGACCCGTTTATTCTACAAAATACATTGCTGTCTTATGTGATTATCGGTGAATTGGGGCGGGCGAAAACTTTGGCTGATAGTATCAGCGAACTCAAGCTTGATAGTCAATTATCCGACCTTGTAAAACTAGCCTCTTTTTCTAATGCAAAGGATTATGATGCGGTTCTTGAAATMCTAAATGGATCCAAAGAGCGGCTTAGCCCTTTGTTGGTTGGTTTGATCAAAGGTTGGGCACTGATTGGTCAAGGGAAGACAAAAGAAGGCATYGCTGCGTTTGAGGATATGAAAAAACCCGATGCCTTACAGYTTTTTGGACAGTACCATAAAGCGATGGCATTGGCGCTGGRGGGTGACTTTAAAGCCGCCAATGATCTGTTTGTGGCTGACGGGAARGATAATCTGCGGTTGGATCGTGGGGGCGTTATTGCCCATATACAAATCTTGTCGCAGTTGGGCGATTTTGATGYAGCAAGTAAAATCTTGCGCGATAGTTTTGGCGATACCGATGATCCTGAATTACACAATTTAATTTTGAAGATAGCCGAAAAAGAAGTTATTCCTTTTACAAAGATTACGACGCCAAATGACGGGATTTCTGCGGCATTCTATACGTTGGCAAGTGTTTTGCTGGGCAGTGAAGACGAACGCTTTTCACTGGTTTATGCGCGCCTGTCTGAACAAATAGGCTCTGATAATATCCAAGCAATATTGCTGTTGTCAGAACTTTTACGCGAGCAAAAACAACATGAACTTGCCACAGAAATTTTAGCAAAAATTCCTGCAGATCATGCATTGTTTCTAAATGCTGAATTAGGGCGTGCCGATACGTTGTTGGATGCAGGCGAAGCACAAGCCGCGATTGCAGTGTTGCAAGGCTTGGTACGTTCGCATCCAAATGTGGCACAGGTACAAATGGTTTTGGGTGATGTTTACAGCTCAAAAAAACAGTACCGCGAAGCAAACAAGGCCTATAGCGGTGCCGTGGTTCTACTTGAAAAAAGCAAACGTACGCAGTGGTATTTATATTATGCGCGCGCAATTTCGTTTGAGCGTTTGAATGAGTGGGAAAATGCCGAAGCAGATTTTCGCAAAGCATTAAAGCTATCACCAGAGCAACCGTCGGTTCTAAATTATCTTGGATAYTCCTTGGTTGAAAAAAATATCAAGCTTGCCGAAGCGCAAGATATGATTGAACGTGCTGTTAAAGCCCGCCCKAATGAYGGGTTTATTACCGATAGCTTGGCGTGGGTTTTATAYCRTCTTGGTAAGTTCCAACAGGCGGTTGCGCCGATGGAAAGAGCTGTCGAATTAGCGCCGACTGATCCTGTGTTGAATGATCATTTAGGTGATGTTTACTGGTCTGTTGGACGCGAGCGTGAAGCGACATTCCAATGGAAAAGATCGTTATCGTTTAAGCCYGAAGAMAAAGATGCARCACGTATTCGGCGTAAATTGGATGTTGGTTTGGACGCTGTCTTAACCGAAGAAAAGGCTAAAGTTTCCGATGCAAATTAATGGGTTGGCGTGCGCCAAGGTCAACCTGTGCCTACATGTAATTGGACAGCGAAGTGATGGCTACCATCTGCTGGACAGCCTTGTCGTCTTTGCCGATTTCGGGGATGAAATTACGGTTGAGGCTAGTGCAGATTTACACCTGAAAATTTCAGGGCCCTTTAGGTCAGAACTTTCTAGCCCCGATAATTTAATATTATCTGCAGCGAAAATGCTTTCTAAGAACGATGGTGCCGCGGTGCATCTTGTCAAAAAACTACCCGTTTCTTCTGGTATTGGCGGCGGATCTGCCGACGCTGCAACAACGCTAAAACTGTTGTCAAAATTGTGGAACATTCCCTTATCTGGTGATTATTTGAGGTTAGGTGCCGATGTTCCCGTGTGCCTGTTAGGGCAAGCAACGCGACTGGGCGGGGTTGGCGATCAGCTAACGCCTATCCATATTCTGCCAGAACTGCCCTGTGTGTTAATCAACCCAAGGGTCGCGGTTTCTACGCCGCAGATATTTTCGCAACTAAGCTGTAAAAACGGTGCGGGGATTGGGGACATCCCACAACATCAATTAACGCTGGCGGATGCCGTGGAATGGATAAGTGATTTGCATAATGATCTGCAAAACACGGCGATTTCATATGCGCCAAAAATTGATATCTGTCTGCAAGACTTAAAGGGGCAAGGTGCACTATTGGCACGAATGTCAGGGTCAGGTGCGACCTGTTTTGGATTGTTTGAGACAGAACAACATGCGCAAAATGCGGCTACGGCTTTGGCTGAAAAACACCCTGATTTCTGGGTGCAGTCCTGTGTTTTAAATAGCTAAACGGCGCGCTGAACAACAAAATCAGTTAAATCTGCTAAATGTTGTTTTAATTCAGATGCGGGCAATACGTCCAAAGCCTTTTTGGCTTTTTGCCCCCAATGCAGAGCGGCCTCTTTTGTTGCATTTAAGGTGTCGTGTTTTTTCAAAAGCTCCATGGCGCGCTCCAAGTCACCCGTATCTTGTTGGCCTTTGGCAAAAACCTTATCCCAGAAAGCACGTTCATCATCATTTGCAAGGGCAATTGCCTTGATGGTGGGGAGTGTCAGTTTACGTTCACGGAAATCGTCGCCGATTTCTTTGCCTAAGCTTTGTGATGCCCCACCGTAATCGAGTAAGTCATCAACTATTTGAAAACTAATGCCCAAAGCATCGCCGTATGTTTCAAGAGCTGCAACTTGATCGTCAGGTGCATCTGCAATCACACCGCCGACTTTTGTTGCCGCTGAAAATAGTGCAGCCGTTTTGCCGCGAATAACTTTGTAGTAGGTTTCTTCGGTCGTATTGATATCTTGTGCCGCAGTTAATTGCAAAACTTCACCTTCGGCAATTGTCGCCGAAGCGTTTGCCAAAATGTCTAAAACTTCTAAACGGCCTGTTTCGACCATTAACTGGAATGAGCGTGAGAATAAATAATCGCCGACCAAGACGGATGATTTATTGTCCCAGAGTAGATTGGCTGTTTTACGTCCGCGTCGCATGTTGCTTTCGTCAACAACATCATCATGTAACAATGTGGCTGTGTGAATGAATTCAACGGTTGCGGCTAAGTGAATGTGATATGGGCCTTCGTATCCGCAAATTTTTGCGGCTGCCAAGGTTAGTAGGGGGCGTAAACGTTTGCCGCCAGCCTCAACTAAATGTGCTGTGACCTCTGGAATACGCGGTGCATTTTTGGATGCCATGCGATCGCGGATTAAGACGTTCACAGATTGCATTTCATCAGCCAACAAAGCACTTAACATTTCAAAGGGTTTGGTCACGATATTGTTCCTATTTGTTTTGTTGGCCTGCTCGACAAACATGCGTTTTCAAGGCTAAATGCCTAGATGAAAGAATTGTTTCGAACCACCGATCCGACACTGATTCCATTCGCGTCTGCGTTGCTACGCGCAGAGGGTATAGAATGCTTTGACCTCGACGTCCATATGAGCATTTTGGAAGGATCCATTGGGATCATGCCAAGACGCCTGACGATTGCGGATCGCGATTATTTTCGGGCAAGTATAATTTTGACTGACAATGATATAGATTTGTCACAAATACCATGACGTTCAGCATAGATGAAATAACCCAAGACGGTTTTCTGGATGGCGCCCTTGTTATTGCGCAGCCCAAAGAGGGTTATCGGGCGGCAACGGATCCTGTATTTTTAGCGGCTTCAATACCAGCAAAGTCAGGGCAGTCTGTTTTGGAATTGGGTTGTGGTGTTGGGGTTGCTTTGTTGTGTTTGGCGCGCCGCGTTCCTGAATTGGCTATAACGGGTGTAGAATTACAAGAAAATTATGCTGAACTGGCGCGTGATAATTTAAAAGATAATGGCTTTACAGGTACTATTTCCCAACAAGATATCACGGCATTGTCTTCAGAATTTCGGCAAATTAGTTTTGATCATGTTTTGTTTAACCCGCCTTATTTTAAAAAAGACACGGTTACAGCGCCGCGCAATGTGTCAAAGTCTATTGCGCATGTTGCAGATAATAATYTGKCTGAYTGGCTACGTGTTGCTGTGGCGCGGGTGAAGCCGAAAGGCACTGTTACATTGATACAAAAAGCGGATATGTTGCCTGCAATCCTTGCAGCTTTGTCTGAATTGAGTGTCGGTGACATCAAAATTAAACCCCTTGCCGCGCGTCAAAATCGTGCAGCAAACCGTGTGATTGTATCGGCTCKAAAATCTTCGCGTGCCCCTGCACAAATTTTGTCACCTTTTATTATTCACAATGGAGAGGTGCACGAAAAAGACAGAAATGATTATACGCAACATGCAGATGCGATTTTGCGGCAGGGAGCTGAACTTCCAATGACGTAGTCAGCGACCGTTGATTTATTCGTTCGTGACACGACTCAAATTTTATGGTCGAGTGGCGGTATCAAACTTTAACCTGGAGGTGCTGCATGAGTCTGAGTTCCCACATTACTGAACTCAAGAAGAAACACGAAGAGCTGTCAACGAAGGTTGCTTCTATTCAAAATTATCCAAGTACGGACCCACTGGCCGTTGCAGAGTTGAAAAAACAAAAGCTCAAACTTAAAGAAGAAATTTCACGCCTGTCATAAGGCTGTTGGATACACGGTTTTCGTTTAGAGAAYCGTGTATGTTTTGATGTTTATCTAAAAGGTAAGTCATCAAATTTTTAGACCCTAGATAAAATGCTGCAAGGTTGTTTCTTTTTCGCGCCATGCCGGCACAGTTTCTGGACGTCCTGTTAGATAGCCTTGCAAGCAATCAAAACCAAGCTCTTGTAGGAATGACATTTCTTCTTGGGTCTCTACACATTCGGCGACAGACAACATGTCAAATTGGTTGGCAATTGCAACCAGCGCTGTGGTTAGCACTTGGTTATCTGTATCTTCGGAAATATTGCGAATAAATTGCCCGTCAATTTTAACAATATCAAAATGAAATTGCTTAAGAAATCGAAACGCAGTGAAGCCCGCGCCAAAATCATCAAGCGCAAAAGAAATACCGCGCTTATGTAGATTGGCCATGAAAACTTGAACTAATTCAGGCATCAACATCGCTGAATCCTCGGTGATCTCTAAGATCAAACGCTCAGCGAGGGTGTTGTCCATTGCGAGCCCTCTTTCCAAGGTTTCCATCCAGCGCGGATATCCCACACTGCGAGCTGACATATTGATCGACAGGCGTAACGTGGGGCATTCCGCCAGAGCGTTCAGGCCAAGTTCCAGCGCAAGGCAGTCAATAATACGCCCTGTTTCCAGCGTTTCGGTGATGGTGATAAAATCGCGGGCAGGAATAATCTCACGCGTGTCATCCATGATCCGAATAAGCCCTTCATAAAACGCAGGCTTAAGCGGGTTTTTTGCAKGAACAACAGGTTGGTACGCCAACAAAACATTTTTACGTGCAATCGCGCGTGTAACCTTATCTATGATTGGTTCAGGGCGTTTTTTTAGGGCATAATCCAACGGGCTAGTCGGGTCTTTGGGGTTATAAAAGTCATTTATATTTGACACTATCGCTGGCTCCAAATCACTGCGGTTTCACTATCTTTGGCAGGTGTCTCCTAATTTGAAGTTAAATGTTCCAATTTTGTTCTACTTTGACTAAATTTGTTTTTATAAGTGCACTGACTTGAAAATAAAGGATTTTATGATGTGTGAACGGTGTGGTTGGGTTGGGTCTGG
The DNA here is from genome assembly GCA_002401045.1 of Paracoccaceae bacterium. GTDB lineage: Bacteria > Pseudomonadota > Alphaproteobacteria > Rhodobacterales > Rhodobacteraceae > Amylibacter. Next base: position 6,271 of record NVSA01000028.1, on the reverse strand, counting down.
TGAAATTTATATAAATTATCACGATCAAGAATGGGGNTGTTCCTGAATGGGACGCCCGTGCTTTGTGGGAAAAKCTGGTTTTAGACGGCTTTCAGGCGGGTCTTTCTTGGATAACGATTCTTAAAAAACGTGAGACATTTCAGGCGGCTTTTGCTGATTTTGATCCACATAAAGTTGCTGAATTTAACGAGTCGGATGTAGAGCGGTTGTTGCAAGATGCGGGTATTGTGCGCCATCGCGGTAAGATCAACGCGGCGATAAAAGGCGCGCGGGTTTGGCAAGAAATTGAAGCGCAACAAGGCTTTGATACATACCTGTGGGACTATGTTGGCGGTAAACCTGTGCAAAACAATTTTGCAACCATGGAGCAAGTGCCTGCGTTCACCGATCTGTCGACACAAATCTCAAAAGACCTGAAAAAACGCGGGTTCAATTTTTGTGGCCCGACGATTGTCTATGCCTTTATGCAAGCGGTGGGGATGGTGAACGACCATATYACGCCGTGCTTCCGGCATGAACAAGTCCGCGCGTTAGGGCGTTAAGGGCTGTATGGTAGGCGTCCCATAGGGTGCAATATTGATGAAGRGTTTATTGTGATGCGGGTGTTTCGGCCACAGGCAAAAATGCGCGGATAATTTCCACGGCTTCGGGGGATGCCCAATCGGCAGGGCCTGTTAAGCGTGCCAGCTCATTTTGGTTAGCGTCAACAATCAGTGTGACAGGCAGACCAAACACGCCGTTGGGGCGAGAGAAYTTTTGTTTAGGATCTACCAGCGTTGGCAAATTGGTGATCTTCGTTYTTTTAAAGAAGTGTTCGATCACGGGTAGCGGGTTTTTATTGCCTACAGCGATGGTCAGAACCTCGAATGTATCGCCGCCCAGTTTGGCTTGTAGGGCAGACAGGTCAGGCATTTCTTTGAGRCAAGGCGTACACCATGTYGCCCAAAAATTGACCAGCAGCGTTTTACCTTTGTAATCACTCAGCGAAATTTCATTGCCATCTCTATCCCAAAACACGGTCGCCGTCATTTTCTTGGGTTTGGAATGGATCACAAGTTTTTGCATATCGCCTGTACGCATGGCGGCAATTTTAGCCAAATCGACAGTTTGTGCAAAGACAGGATTTGCACCCAAGGCAAGGGCGGCGTATAGCGTTGCTGTTAATAAAAAATTCATGGGTCTTTTGGCCTCTATGCGACGGTATGAAATATGTCTGACAAAAAACAATCGAATGCAATGTGGGGCGGGCGTTTTGCCAGTGGACCCGATGCCATTATGGAAGCCATTAACGCGTCTATTGATTTCGATAAACGCATGGCCGCCCAAGATATCGCCGGATCCAATGCCCATGCACAGATGTTAGCCAAACAAGGTATCATCACTGATAAAGATGCCGAAGCCATTCGGGAAGGCCTGTTCACGATCTTGTCAGAGATTGAGAACGGAACTTTTGAATATTCGGCGGCGTTGGAAGACATTCACATGAATGTAGAATCGCGGCTGAAAGATTTAATTGGTGAACCTGCGGGGCGTCTGCATACGGCGCGGTCACGCAATGACCAAGTGGCGACAGATTTTAAATTGTGGACACGGGGTCAGTTGGATGCGGCAATCGGTGGTTTGACGGCGTTGATTAAAGCGTTGCTCGATCAGGCTGAAGCGGGCGCTGATCATGTGATGCCTGGGTTTACCCATTTGCAAGTTGCCCAACCCGTGACATGGGGACATCATATGATGGCCTATGTCGAGATGTTTGGTCGCGACCGTTCCCGCTTTATTGATGCGCGCGCGCGGATGAATGAAAGCCCGTTGGGGGCGGCTGCATTGGCAGGAACTGGGTTTAATATTGATCGTCATATGACGGCCGAGGCATTGGGCTTTGCCCGCCCATCTGCCAATTCACTGGACGCGGTTTCAGATCGGGACTTTGCACTGGAATTTTTGTCCAGCTCGGCAATTTGCGCCATGCATCTGTCACGGTTCGCCGAAGAACTGGTGATCTGGTCGTCGGCCCAGTTCAAATTTGTGACGTTATCGGATCGGTTCTCAACAGGATCGTCGATTATGCCACAAAAGAAAAACCCTGATGCGGCTGAACTCATCCGTGCCAAGGTAGGGCGGATCACAGGGTCGTTGGTTGGTTTGTTGATGGTGATGAAAGGCCTGCCCTTGGCCTATTCAAAGGACATGCAAGAAGACAAAGAACAAGTGTTCGATGCGGCGGACAGCTTAATGCTGGCACTGGCGGCAATGACGGGGATGGTCGGTGATTTGGTCCCTAATACGGATGTGCTGGAAAAGGCCGCCGCGATGGGGTTTTCCACGGCAACTGATTTGGCCGATTGGCTGGTACGTGCGCTGGGAATGCCGTTTCGTGATGCACATCATGTGACAGGCGCTTTGGTTAAAATGGCTGAAGATGGCGGTGTTGATCTGCCTGATTTGACGCTTGAACAGATGCGGTCGGTATGTGCCGATATAAACGAGAGCGTTTTTGATGTACTCGGCGTGCATAATTCAGTTGCCAGTCGCACCAGTTATGGCGGCACCGCCCCCGATCAAGTACGGGCACAAATAGCGCGTTGGAAAACAGGGATTGCATCATGATGCGGATTTTGGCTGTGATGATTGCAGGGGCTGTGCTGATGTCTTGTGGCGTAAAGGGCGACCCTTTGCCGCCGAAGACACAAAAAACGACGAATTTGACTGTTTCTGGAACAGTTGACGTTGGTATCACGAAAAAAATCTAGGCAGGTCATATGGATCATTTTATCTACCAAGAGGGCGTGTTGCACGCTGAAGATGTCGCTATCACAGAAATTGCGGCGCAAGTTGGCACGCCGTTTTATGTGTATTCACAAGCAACATTTGAGCGGCATYTTCAGGTGTTTGACGAGGCCCTAGCGGGTATGGATCATTTGATCTGTTACGCGGTCAAGGCCAACTCAAACGTGGCTGTTCTAAAAATTCTGGGCGATTTGGGCGCAGGTATGGATGTGGTATCGGGCGGCGAATATTTACGCGCGAAAGCCGCTGGTGTGCCTAGCGATAGGATTGTTTTTTCAGGCGTGGGCAAAACCCGCGATGAAATGGAAATGATGCTGAAAGGCGGCATTCGCCAGTTTAATGTGGAAAGCGAGCCAGAATTGGCGTTGCTCAATACGGTGGCGTTGTCACTGGGTGTTGTGGCACCAATTACAGTGCGGGTGAACCCTGATGTGGATGCSAAAACCCATGCCAAGATTGCGACAGGTAAGTCGGAAAATAAGTTYGGTATTCCCATTGCYCAATCGCGCCGCGTCTATGCACAAGCGGCGGCGATGGACGGGATTGATGTGGTCGGGATCGATGTTCACATCGGCAGTCAGTTGACTGACCTTGAACCGTTTAGAGTTGCCTTTACCAAAGTGCGTGAACTGACGCTAGAATTACGCGCTGACGGGCATAATATCCGCCGTCTGGATTTGGGCGGTGGCTTGGGTATTCCTTATGCGCAGTCCAMTGATGTRCCGCCMYTRCCGATGGAYTAYGGTCAGGTGATCCGTGAAACCGTGGGTGATTTGGGGGTTGAGATTGAGATCGAGCCTGGTCGCCTGATTGCGGGCAATGCAGGGCTGATGATCACATCTGTTATTTATAACAAAGTGGGCGAACACCGTGATTTTATGATTGTAGATGCGGCGATGAACGATCTTATTCGCCCTGCGATGTATGAAGCATACCATGATATTATGCCTGTTTTGGAACCTGCTGCTGGTGTTGAAACTAACGAGGTTGATATTGTAGGACCTGTTTGTGAAACGGGCGATACTTTTGCCAAAGCGCGTGCGATGCCGTCTGTTGCGGATGGTGAAATGGTCGCGTTTAGATCCGCAGGGGCTTATGGCGCGGTGATGGCGTCTGAATATAACACGCGGCCTTTGATCCCAGAGGTCTTGGTTAAAGGTGATCAATTTGCTGTCATTCGTGAACGTCCAAGCTTTGACGAAATCATAAACCGCGATAAGGTTCCTGAGTGGCTTTAGGCAGTTCGCTCTAAGCATTTAGGAAAGGTGGCAATGCGCCAACCAGATAAAAGCACAACGGACAGCGACCCTTCTTTTAAGCGTAGGCTTAAATGGAAGTTGCGGCTGTCTGGCTGGGCTTTGACATCTGAGCGCGCGTTTAATGCCTTTTGGCCTGTGCTGGTCTTAGCACTATTAACGCTGAGTGGGCTGATCTGGCAGGTGCACCGCCTTTTGCCGTATCCTCTTGATTTACTACTCTATCTGGCTTTGCTCGGCGCGATGCTGGTTTATATCGTACGGGGCAGACGTGTGTTTCGCCCTGCGAATAGACGTGGTGCAATCGYKCGRCTGGAYRCSAGYGTCCAAGGCAGTCCTGTTGCGGCAATGCATGATGAACAAGCCATGGGGARTGCTGACCCGCAGTCAAAAGAGCTGTGGGAACTCCATCAAGCCCAAATGAAAACAGCGGCCGCAAAAGTGGAAGTTAGACCACCTAAAATACGGCTGGCACGACGAGACCCTTGGGCGCTGCGCTTAATYGTGGCGGTTATTTTCGCGGTCACTGTGCTGTTTGGGCGCAATTATAGCGAAAATTCGCTGATGGAAACTTTGCAAGATTTAGCCAGTGGCACAGCAGGCGTGACGGTCAGCTATGAAGCATGGGCCGAACCGCCTGCCTATACGGGGCATCCGTCGATTTATCTGAATGAATTTGACCCTGCTAAAACGCTGGAACTGCCCCATGGTACGCAACTGGTGTTTCGCAGTTATGGCACGGGGGCGCTGGGGCTGAAAAATGGAGTGACAACGCCTGACAGCCAAGAAGGTAGACTTGAAACAGAACTGTCGATTACGGTTAATAACAGCGGCCATGTTGCGTTGTCCAAAGGGTTTCGTAGGCTGGTCGAATGGGACATCAGCGTTATTCCAGACACCACGCCGCATGTTGAATTGGTCGGTGAAATAGCGCGGACGTTGCAAGGCTCCATTCAAATTCCGTTCAAGGCCACAGATGATTACGGCATCGTTGGTGAACAGGTTGAAATCACGTTGGATCTGTCCAAGGTGGATCGTCGTCATGGATTGGTTTTGGCACCCGAAACGATGGAGCCGATCCGCTTTGATGTACCTCTGCCGTTTAATGCCGATGCGGCTGATTTCAGTCAAACCATTGTGGAAGACTTAGCCGAGCATCCTTGGGCGGGGTTGCCTGTGAAAATCATACTCAATGTGCAAGATGCGGCGGGCAATGTTGGGGTGATTGACCCTGTGTATAGGGCAATGCCAGGTAAGCGGTTTTTTGATAGTTTGGCGGGGGCGATTGTTGAACAGCGCCGCGATATTTTGTGGAACAGGGGCAATGCAGATCGGGTTGCAATGATCTTGCGCACGTTGAGCCACCGCCCTGAGACAGGGTTTGACCATGCACGGGCTTATTTAATGGTACGCTCGGTTATTCGACGGCTTGATTACAATCCTGCGCGTCCGATTTCTGACGATATTCAAAATGATATCGGCGACACGCTTTGGCGCGCGGCCTTATTGATTGAGGATGGTGATTTATCCAATGCGGCTGAACGCCTGAGCCGTGCGCAAGAGCGTTTGTCCGAGGCGATGAAAAACGGTGCCACACAAGATGAGATTGCCGAGCTGATGGAAGAATTACGCCGCGCAACAGATGAATATTTGAAACAATTAGCGCAAAAAGCTAAGCCGAAAAATCAGCAAGCTGATGCTCAGAACCGCAAAGAGATCAGTCAAAATCAGTTGCAAGAAATGATGAACCGTATCCAAGATCTGATGGAACAGGGACGCATGGATGAAGCACAACAATTGTTAGATCAGTTGCAACAGATGATGGAAAATATGCAGATCACCCAAGGTCAGGGGCAAGGCGATCAAGACGGTTCTGAGGGCGTGGAAGGTTTGCAAGATACATTACGCCAACAACAAGATTTGGCGGATGAAAACTTTCAAAAGATGCAAGATGAATTCAGGCGCAATCAAGAAGGCGGCAGCCCCCAAACAGATTCTGAGCCAGATGCTCAAAATGGGCAAGGCGGCGGTGGTTTAGCGCAACGACAAGAAGCCTTGCGCGATATGCTTGAGCAACAATTAGAAGGTTTAGGCCAAGACCAATCCGAAGCAGGCCAAGCCGCACGCGAAGCTTTGCGTGAGGCTGAAACCCGCATGGGCGCGGCTGGGGATGATTTGGGTCGCGGGGACAGATCAGGGGCATTGGACAATCAAGCCGATGCGGTTGA
>NVSA01000027.1 GCA_002401045.1 Paracoccaceae bacterium | reverse complement strand
ATGTCGGCGGTGTTATCCGAGCAACCATTGGCCAGCACTAGAACTTCGCCTGTCATCCCATCGGCGAGAGGTCGTGAAGCAAACAACGCCGCCAGACAGCCCCCAATATAGCTGGCCTCATCATGGGCCGGGATCAGGACCGAGATTTGCTGACTCATTTCACCGCCTCCAGCGCATCCCAGCGCGGGTTGCTGTCTGTCAGGTTGCGCAGGGCGCCCCAACTGCCCCATTTACTGGCACGCGCCACATCGACAAAGGCGTTGAAACTAGTGCCGCCAGCGGCCGTCCAACCAGCCAATAATTCGCGATAAATCGCCGCCATATCATCGGAATAATTAAACGCATTGAAAAAGGCACTTAAGGTTTCATCGTTCGTCCATGCCTCATGGCCGACAACATGACTGCCGCCTTCATACATCACTAAATCAAGCCCGTAATCCTTGGCGACTTTGGCGTGATAGGGGAACAGTTCGGTGGTTAGTTCATGTAAAGACCCCTTGCGCAATAACTCAGCCGTATGGCCAAAAAGCCCTTCAAATTGATGCGTTGAAACATAGTCTTTTAGGGCAATGCGCCCCAATCCTTTAGCCGTCGCTTGCGCGGTGACGCTTTGCACATTTTGCGTAATTCTATGGCGCAGTGCAGGGGCGTATTCATCGGTACCCAACTCATGCCCGAAATACCCCGTGACCGCATAAGCGTCGAAATAATCTGCAGGGCGTTTGTGGTTTTCGGGGTCTTGCGCAATCCATAAGGGTGCCTCTAGTAATGCCAGTTCCAACCCGGGCCAGCCAGAATGCGTGGCAACAACCCGCACCAGACGGCTGTCCGCATCATCCGCAAAAACTTGACCCCAAATACGCGCAACATTGGCGGCTTTCATGCCTGCATATTGCATCCATGCATCGCCGCCTGCGTCATTGCCCCAATGTTCAAAAGCTTGGTCGCGCACCCATTGGGTTTGCGGAAATGTGAAATTCCAAACCTCGTTTGAATATTCTACATAAGCTTTTAGATCAGGGTGCAGATTTTGGTTAACATAGCTGGCAAAAGCACGGATATAATTATCGGTCGCCATATGGGGCATGTTGAACCACGGGTCAAAGCGCAACTCATTGGCCAGCGCGACCATCACCTCTAACGGCACCCCGCGACGGGTGTAGGTGTAATCTGAAACCGTTGGTCGGTCACCCCAGTGTTTTTGCGGTGACCCATTGGTAAACATCCAATCCATRAAMCGAACGGAGCGCAGGCTTTCTATTCGKTTTGTCCAATTTTKATTGAATATATGGCCCAGTTCATCCAGATAAATATTGCGTTCGTGTATGATTTTAATGTCACGAATATAATCATTTGTCTGGTTCGGATCGGTTTTTTTGATCACAATCCCAACTGTATCTGGCCCAGGAGTATAGGAAAACCAAATCTCKCCGTCTTGATGTGACAGCATTTTAGCACGTCCGCCAACCGATATATCGCCTTGGCCTTTGTAGGTTAGACGGTATTTCCCTGCTAAGGATTTAGCATCTTTATGCTGATCACTTAGGATAAAGGCTTCAACGTGGGTTACATCATCTGGGATGGATTTCAGCCAGCCGTTTTCATCCAAAAAACCTTGGGTTTGCAGCTTGGTCGCGTCCCATCCGCCCCATTTACCTTTAATATGGCCCGTCCAACCACGGGCGGATTTCATCACATCAATAAACGGATTTTGCGCCGACCAATCCGCNACACCGTCCAATCCCATTGATAGGGCAGGTGCTGGGCGTGTTTTGGGCGATGAAGCCAGAGACGCATAATTCCCACGAATTATTTTATGCAGTGATGCGGGTGGCTCGATGGATGCAGGTACACCAAAAACCGCTTGATAGGTGATAAGGCTGGCCAAAAAATACAAATTGGCGGTGCCGTGGGGGGCATTGTCCAGATACAGATCACTGGGCGTGAGCGTATCAAATGGGGCTTGCGTCAGTTGCTGTGCAAGGGTTGAGGCAACAGGGATAAGCGCTATATTCAAATCAGGACGGGCGCTTTTTAGCTGCGCAACAAAATCTACATACCAGTCGTGGTAGTCGCCTTGGTTAAGGTGTTGATAGGTTTGAAATGCGGCAGGTGTTGGCGGGAAGTTTTCGCTCACTTCAGCCATATCCGCCCAACCTTCGTACAGCATAAAGCGGGCGTTTGGGGCGTTATCATGCGCCCAATCAATAAGCGATAAAGCCGCCTGAATAGGCGATAGATTATCAGGGTTTTCGCCATCATAGGGCGATGTGGCGGGTTGATATTGAATGAAATTTGCAGGGTTAATTAATATTGTCCTATAGTTTTGCATGCGAAAATCATTGGTGTTTGGCGTTTTGGGCTGGGTGCTAAAAGACCACTGGGCTTTGGCGGGCAGATCATGGGAAAAATTTCGCAAAAAGCCCCACTGTCCTGCAATGGTCATATCCTGACCTGATGTTTTAGCAATCTGTGCTAACCAATAGGGCACCGAGGTTGCCTGATCCGCTGATTGATGATGCACTAAACTATTTCCAAAAACATAGATATTATGTGTTTGGGCAGATGCAAATAGGGTGGATATCGTGATAAAAATACCAGAAAAAACGCTTATTAAGCAAAACTTATACAGCTTAAATCGGGACATTTATCGCTCACAAAAATATGTCTACAGACTGTTTTATGTAGTGTTTTCCCCCAAAAGTGAAAGGAATTCTTCCATTTTTTCTATGGTTTCAGCTTTGGGTTGGCATATTGATTAACCATTTGCAGATCATATAGCGTTTGCTTTTGGCGTGGTGTCAGTGCTTTGTTGAAATGTCCATTGGTCGATTGTACTTAGAAGCTTTTCCTTTCGGATTGGCTTGCTCAAATAATCGTCCATACCTGCGTCTAAGCATCTTTCACGATCTTCTTTCATGGCATTTGCTGTTAACGCGATAATAGGGACCCGATGTAATCCGTGTTTTCGTTCATATGCGCGAATAGCTCTGGTTGCCTCTAAGCCGTCCATTTCAGGCATCGACATGTCCATGAGAATAATATCGGCATTGCTGTTTGGGTAAGCTTCAAAAACTTCGCGGCCATTTTGAGCGATTTCAAGTTCTGAATTTTCTTTTTTAAGCATATTTTTTAGAACTAATTGATTGGTTTTATTGTCCTCGGCAATAAGTATTTTTAGCATTTTGTTGCTTGCAACTTTGGCCACAGGCGCTGTTGCACTGGTGGTTAATAGTTGTAGTGGGGCTTTAGGCTGGGGCGCTAAGGTGTTTTTAATGGCGTTGCGTAACATTTCTGAAGGTGCGGGTTTTAGTAACGTTTCACTGATGCGTAATCGTTTGCGCGTGCTAAGGTCTAGAGAATGATCAACTGAAGACAGTAAAATGATTGGTAGGTCATTAAACTTTTCAGACTTTCGAATAGCCGCAATTAACGCTCCGCCATCCATTTGGGGCATTTGATAGTCAATAACCGCAAAATCAAACTTAGCATCAGCCGCATGTTTTTCGTTCAGGCGCATCATTGCCGCTTTGCCCGATGCCGCCGTTTTCACTTTTATGCCCCAACTGTTCAGTCGTTCAGATAAAATGTTCAAATTGACAACCAGATCATCAACGATAAGCGCTGTTTTCCCTGTAAGATCAATGTGTTCTGTATCATATATCGTTGGTACAAGTTCTGATCTGGGAAGTTCAATTTGAATTTTAAACGTTGACCCGATACCAACGTTTGATGTCACTTTAATTGTACCGCCCATCAGTTCCAATAGTTTTTTTGAAATAGCAAGGCCAAGTCCTGTACCTTCAAATTGTCGGTTGGCGGCACCGTCCGCTTGTTCAAATTCGTTAAAGATACCAATTAGCTTTTGGTCTGAAATACCAATGCCAGTATCTTCAATTTCGATTGTTAAAAGATGTGATCTGCCCGTTGATTGGCCCGTGACATTGATTAATATGTAGCCTTCTAAGGTGAATTTGACGGCATTTCCGATAATATTCGTCAGTATTTGGCGAAGGCGACCAACATCCCCGAAGAAGCCAACGGGAAGTTTTGGATCGTAGCGCAACGACATTTCAACATTCTTTTTTGTAGCTTTGGCTGACGTTAGCGTTACAATACCTTCTAGGGTATGTTGAAAATCGAACGGGGTCGGGTCTAGTTCTAACTTACCCGCTTCGATTTTGGAAAAGTCTAGAATATCGTTGATAATTGTGAGTAATTCTGTGCCCGATTTTGATATGGTTTCTGCATATATACGTTGCTCAGAGTTCAAATCGGTTTCCAAAATCAGTTCAGCCATACCTATTACACCATTCATTGGTGTCCGTATTTCGTGGCTCATATTTGCCAAGAATTCAGACTTTGCTCGGCTTGCACGTTTTGCCTTATGGGATGCAACTTTCAACTGTTCCTCTCTAAAGGCCCGCTCGGATAAAGCTTCACCGAGGGTTGTAACGCTGTCATTGAGAGATAAAAATTCAGAGGATGCAAAGCCGCTTAATGTACTTTCAATCGGTTTCGCATGGTAAATGGTTTCCATCATGCGCGCATGTACAATACTTAACGGCCGCATCGCCAGCTTATTTGTTAAAATCAGAAAAAGCGTTGCGATTGCAAGAGCCGTTGTGAATGTATAAAAATGTGAATTGGTTACACTTTTTGCAATTTGCCGTTGCGATTCTTTCGTTGACCATAACACGCGCATCGCCCCAAAATTTTCGCCTTCGTAAAGGATTGGGGAGTGATAGGTAAATGTGTCGTCGGTCTCTTTGATCTGGCTTCTTGGGAAAGCGGTTAATGGGTTTCCTATTCCATCATATAGGGTAATGCCAAGCAGGTTGGGGTTAATCGAAACGGCCTCTTGTAGGGCTGTTTCCAGAATTGGAATGTCTCGTATCAAGATGGATTCAATCATCAAACCGCCCAGTAATGCCACGGTGTTCTGGGCTTGGATCTCTAAATCAATGGTGAGCCGTTTGGTTTCAATGCGGCGCTCCATTTCGCCGACACCAAAACCGACAAGCAAGGTTGCTATTAAAAGGGAAATTGAAATTTGAGTAGAAAGCTTAGCTTTTAGCATTTGATGGCGTGCCTATTTATTGATCAAAGATAGCACTCTCCTGCATGGCTGTTCGAATGCTGTCGTAATCAGCATCGTGACCCTTTAAAAAACCAGTCTTTGATATTGTTTTCAGAATTTCAGGATCACTTGCTGTCAGCATTGAAATTCTCATGGCATCAAAAATACGCGTCGGCAGTCCTGCCCGTGTGATCCAAGGCTTGGTGACGTTTTCAAACTTTAAAAGCACCTTGATCGGGGTATCTTTATCCTGAAGCTTTTTAAAGGTGCTCTCTTTCAGAGCACCTGCATCAAAATCCTTGTTACCAACAGCCGAGCCCACACGATCATGGCGGCCAAGATAGGAAAATTTCTGCAAATCTGCCCCTGTAATACCTGCCTCTAGCAACTTGGCTTGCGACAGATAGCGTCCAATGGTTGAAAGTGGATCCCCAAAGGCAAAACTACGCCCTTTTAGCTCTGCTAAGGTGGTTATATCGCTGTCATTATGCACCGCGATAATGCCATAGAATTTCTTTTCCCCCTTTTTGGTTTCCATAGCAACAATTTCAATATTAGGGTTTTTCTTTTTGGCACTGACATAGGATGCCGGCCCAAATCGAGAAAAATCGACGTTTCCTTGGGTTAAATCGGCAATGCCTGCGCTATAATTAGCCGCAAGTTTTATACGGATGGTTACGGGTTCGCCCAATCGTGCGGACATATCAGCGCTAAGGTAATCTAAAAAGGGTTTGAATTTCTTGATTGTTGTGGTCGGTTTATCCGCCGCATATGTGCCAAACACCAATGAAATATCCGCAAACCCTGTCGTTGCGGATAGCATCAGTGCGATAGCACATAAACCAGTCATCTTACGCAACGCATATAGAAACTGCATTCGGCTTTTAARTACGCGTATTCTTTTCATYGGCGRCCCCTGTAAAATTTTGCCMTGTCATTGGCAGAATTTGGTGCACAAGCATTAAGAAATCCGCAACACCACAGGAAACTCAGGCGGYCTRAGCCGCCTTTACGTTTACAATTTTATTTAATTTACGCNTGTAGGCTAAAAAACTGCGCTAATGTTTGGCAAGCCAGTCGCGAATAACCCCAACCTGTTCATCGTTACGCAATGTGGGCGTATGGCCTGCATCGTCGAACTCTACAAGTGTGGCGTCAGGCCCCAAAGTCAGCATTTTATGGGCAACTTCTTCACTAAAGAACGAAGAGTTCTTACCGCGCAGGATCAAAACAGGGCAGGTGATCTTTTCCCATGTGTCCCACATGTTAAAATCGAACAATGAAATAGAATCGCGAAACGCATCGCCCACACCTGGATCCATTTTCAAACGGTATTTGCCCGTTTTGGTACGGCGTGTTGAGTAATGCACCATATGCTGCCAATCAGCATCGGACATCGGGCCAAATTCCGTGTAAATACTGCGTAAATAGGCTTCAATTTCTTCAACGGTATCAAAGTCACCCGCTTTTCCGATGTAATCGCCGATGCGTGTCATCGCATCGCGTGAAATCTCAGGGCCAATGTCGTTGATGATTAACCGACGGATCGGGGATTGGGGCAGAGAGGCCAAAACCATGCCGATAATACCGCCCATTGAAGAGCCTAGCCAGTCAACTTCGGTTTCATTCAAACGCGATATAAGCGCGTTCATATCTGAATTGTATTGAAGGTAATCATAGCCTTGGGGTTCAGCCAAGTGGTCACTTTCGCCGCGCCCGACCATGTCAGGGCAGACAATACGATATTTGTCGCACATGTTTTGCGCGAAATAGTCAAAATCGCGGGCATTACGACTGACGCCGTGTACGCAAACGAGCGTTTCCTTACGCTCTGATTGGGTTGGTGTGCCCCATTCCAAATAGTTAATGCGGTGAAAGCCGTGAAAGCCCAGACCAAGGACGTAATGCGCAGAATAAGCTTTGACGGGTTGTTTGGTGTATATTTTCATTGCAGCCATTATTTAAGCGATTTCAGACGGTTTTGCAGCGCGTCTATTTGCTTTTGGATTTCGGAAAGCTCAGTGCTGGTATCGCTCTGATCTGACGTGGGGGTTTCTTGTTTGGTATCTTTGGCGGCATTGGCGTTTGGCATCATGCCAAAAACATCCCAACTACGTTGGAATAGCTCCATGTTCTTACGTGCCATTTCTTGCGCTTGGCCAAAAAACTCACCTGCATTATGCCCCATCATATTTTGAAAGGTCTGCTGCATCTGGTTGCGTTCTGAATTGAAGTAAGACACCGATTGGGTTAAAAAATCAGGGAACATTTTGCCGTAAGTGTCGCCGTACATACGGATCAGTTGTTTTTGAAACTCTAGCGGGAATAAAAAATCGGTTAGCTGGGTTTCTTGCTCAAAGATGATCTGATTAAGAATCGTTCGAGTGATATCCTCGCCCGATTTTGCATCTTGAATTGCGAAATCTGCGCCCGCGTTAATCAGATCCACCACGTCCGTGAGGACGATATATTTACTGGTAGATGTATTATACAGCCTGCGATTGGCGTATTTCTTAATGACAATACGATCAGAGCTTTCGCCGCTGTTTGATTTTTTAGTTTTTTCAGACATCAACAATCAATCATTGGTTTCACATGGTTTAAGTTTGTTAAGCAATTTCTTTGTGCAGTGCAACCTGTCTAGTTGGTTAATCTTTTGCAACTGCACAAAACGTAGGGTCAAATAGAAAAAGGGTGCCTAAATTGTTGCTTTAGGCACCCTTTAGAATTTTTAAGTCTGGACTAAACTTAAGCAGCGAAAGCTTTTGAGTAAAGTTTTTTAGCTGTTTCAGCGTTGTCTTTCAAAGCTTTAGCAGAAAGCTCAGCAAGCTCTTTGCTTTGTGCTGTGATTTTTTCAGCAGCGCTTGTGTAGTTTGAAGAAGCAACTTTGTAGAAATCAGCAACGTCTGCTGTTTTTGTCAAAGCTTTTGCGCCGTCATATACAGCAGCGACGTTTGTTAGGTAGTTGTCGTATGCTTTTTTAGCTAGCGCTTCGCCAGATTTGATCACTGCAGTGTTGAAGTCGATCAAGTTTTCAGCAAGCTTTTCTGTGTTTTCAGTTGATTTCGCGAAAACTTCTTGTGATTTTTCGATTACTTCAGAAGTTGCAGTTGCTAGGGCTTCTGTTGTTTGGTTTGCTTTAGCCATTGTCTTGTCCTTTCGAGAACATGTTCTAGCAGGAGGATTGCTAGGGGTGAATTTCGGTTGAGAAGCATTGCTCCTCATAAAGTATGTATTGGTTATACGAATAGTTATTGTGCAATGCAACAAAAATATTGTGCAATGCGCAATAAATCTCTTAATGATTTGAATATAAACATTTAAATTCTAATGAAWGCACCTATTTYACATGCAGAAGACTGGATGTTTTGTGCAACTGCGTCCTCTATATCCCGTAGCCCTATATAAGGAGTGTCATATTTCGCTTTAAGACTCACTTTGCAGTCTATGCATAGCCGATATGATTTTGTGCGGTGCACAAACAAATATCTTGTGCGGCGCACCATTGCCTGCTAAATAGGCAATGGAAGTGAAATCTAGAAGCAAAGCGTAAGTATTTCGGCGAATAACTCAAAAAAAACTCTCAGCCCCTTTCAAGTCCTTAATTTTTCAGTAGTTTGAAAGCTGGGGTGATTGTTCGCCTAGTGAATACGCTTGAGGGAGAAATACAGTGACGAAAACAATGAAAGCAGCAAACCTGCTAGTAAAATGCCTTGAAAATGAAGGCGTTGAGTATATTTTTGGTATTCCTGGTGAGGAAAATATCGGCGTCATGGACGCGTTGCTCGACAGCAAAATCCAATTCATTACTACACGTCACGAACAAGGCGCGGCCTTCATGGCTGACGTATATGGCCGCCTAACAGGTCGTGCTGGTGTGTGTATGTCCACATTGGGGCCAGGGGCGACGAACCTTGTTACAGGTTTCGCCGATGCGAATATGGACCGCGCGCCGATTGTCGCAATCGCAGGGCAGGGCGCAACGACACGCCTGCATAAAGAAAGTCACCAGATTTTAGATCTTGTGAACTTGTTTGCGCCGATCTCTAAGTATTCCGTTCAAATATTGATGCCTGAAATCATTCCCGAAGTTGTGCGTAAAGCGTTCAAATTCGCCGAGGCCGAAAAGCCAGGGGGGTCTTTCATTGATTTCCCTGAAAACGTTGCTGAGATGGACATCGAAGATTTGCCGCCTTTGCGTGTGCAGGCGCCTCAAGCCCCTGTTGCTCCTGTTGGTGTCGGTCAAAAAGTGATTGATTTGCTGAATGAGGCAAAAAATCCTGTTGTGATCGCAGGCAACGGCGTGATCCGCTTTGATGCTTGCGAAGAATTGGTGAAATTTGCCGAAGCCGCAAATGCCCCGGTTGCCACAACCTTTATGGCAAAGGGCGCTATGCCCTCATCACATCCGCTTTCAATCGGGACTGTTGGGCTCAAAGCTCACGACTTGGTTGCCTTTGGTCTCGAAGAAGCCGATTTGGTGATCTGTGTTGGTCTTGATATGGTCGAATACACGCCAAGCTATTGGAACCCGAATGCAGATGTGAAAATCGTCAACATTGATGCGACCCCAGCCGAGGTTGATACGCATTATATCCCTGAAATTGGCATGATTGGTGACATCAAAGACAGCCTAAGCCGTCTGGCCGATAAAACCATCAAGCATACTGACAACAAAGTCGCTAAGCTACATGATAAAATCAAGGCCGAGCTGAACGCCCATTGTGACGACAACAGCTACCCGCCCAAACCACAGAAAATCATCTGTGATTTACGCAAAGCGATGAACGACGAAGACATCGTTATCTCAGACGTGGGTGCACATAAAATGTGGATGGCACGGATGTTCCAAGCGGAACAGCCAAACACTTGTATCATTTCGAACGGTTTTGCCTCTATGGGCATCGCTTTGCCTGGCACGATTGCCGCCAAGTTGGTTTATCCAGAGAAAAACATTCTTGCGGTGTGTGGCGACAGTGGCTTTATGATGAACAACCAAGAGGTCGAAACCGCGTTACGTCTTGGCCTGAACATCACCATTATTATCTTTAACGATAATAAATACGGTCTGATTGAATGGCATCAGTTGCGCGAATATGGCCGCAAAAGCCACATCGACGTGACCAACCCTGATTTCGTCAAATTCGCTGAAAGCTTTGGTGCCAAAGGCTACCGTGTTGATAAAACCGAAGACCTGTTGTCGATCATTGAAACAGCCATGAATGATGGTACTGTGTCGATCATTGATTGCCCCGTTGATTATTCTGAAAACATGAAGCTGACGGCGCGCCTGCAAACACTTTCATCGCCCTTTGACGAATAGGAACCATAACCCATGAAGCCTTTCAAATTTCAAACAACCAGTTCAATCCTGTCTGAAGTCGGATCAACTGAAAAAATCGGTCAAATTATGGTCGATATGGGCTGTAAGAAAATCGCTTTTGTCACCGATAAAATCATTCTTGATCTAGGACTGGCGCAAGCCTGCCTAGACGGTCTGAAAAAAGCCGGTGTTGCGGTGCATATCATCGACGATATTATGCCCGATCCGCCCGAAGCAATGATCAGAACAGCCGTTGCCGAGGCCAAAAAAGCAGGCATCGACGGCGTTGTATCCGTGGGCGGTGGTTCGTCCTTGGATACCGCCAAACTGATCTCTGTTTTGGCACAACCAGGCATTACTCAAGACCTTGATGACATGTACGGTATCGGCTTTATCAAAGGCAACCGTTTGCCGTTGGTACTGGCACCAACCACGGCGGGTACGGGTTCAGAAGTGACCCCAATCGCCATCGTCACCACGCGCACATCTGAGAAAAAAGGCGTCGTGTCGCCTGTTCTTTTGCCTGATTGGGCGGTTCTTGATGCTGAATTGACTGTCGGTTTGCCTGCGGCGGTAACAGCGGCCACGGGTATTGACGCGATGGTTCACGCCATTGAAGCCTATACCACTAAACACTTGAAAAACATCCTGTCCGACACGCTTGCACGCCAAGCGCTCAAACTTTTGGGCGGGGCGATCCGTACCGTTTGTAAGGATGGTCAAAACCGTGAAGCCCGCGCTGATATGTTGCTCGGCTCTATGTTCGCAGGCATGGCATTCGCCAACGCACCTGTGGCGGCGGTACATGCGCTTGCCTATCCATTGGGCGGACATTTCCATGTCCCGCACGGCCTGTCTAACGCGTTGGTTCTACCCCATGTGTTGGAATTCAACATGGCAGATGAATTGGGTGCCGCGCAATACACTGAAATTGCGCCAATTATCTTTCCTGAACTTGCGGGTAAATCAAATGCCGACATTCAGGCTGGCATGATCGAAGGCTTTAAGACACTCGGCCCAGAATTAGGGATGCAATCAACATTGCGCGATGTAGGCGTTAGTCATAACGACCTGCCAATGTTGGCCGAAGATGCTATGAAACAATCACGTTTGTTGGTGAATAACCCGCGCGAAGTCACTTATGACGACGCGTTGGCAATCTACACCGCAGCTTTGTAAGGGGGATACATTATGACGGATAAAAAAGACGGAATTAACCAAGCCTTTGAATTTTGGCAAAATGGCCAAGATGCATTCTTTAATGCGCAAAAAGATTTGGCTGAAGGCTTTGCCAAATCTATGGCGCAGAACTTCACCCCGAAACCGACCAATATGGTCGCGCAGGGCTTTGATGCTTGGCAGGATTTTGTCAAAGCATGGGCACCGGGTTGGGATCCAGCAACGGCAATGGCCACAGCTTCTACAGACATGTTTAACAAAGGCCGCGATGCCGTGTTCAGCTTGTTTGACCCCAGCACATGGATGACACAAACCCCAGAACAGTTGAAATCTGTGTTGCAAAGCATTGCCAATGCACCGCAATTTGCTGATTTGGTGTTTCCACAGGCTGATATGGCCACCATGTGGCAAGAAACGCTGGATTTTCAAAATGCGACCAGCGAATTTGCGGAACAGATGCATGTGGCATGGCTTAACAGCTATACCGAATATTCCAAAAGCTTCAGCTTGGAAGATTTGCAATCTGGTAAAGTCAAAGAAGCCTTGGACAGCTGGTTGAAAATCGCCAACAAAGAATTGTTGGACATGCAATCTAGCCAAGAATTCATGGACGCTCAGAAGAAATTGATGGGCACAGCCACACGCTTGCGCAAACGTCAATCCGAAGCTGCTCAAACTTGGGCCGAAGCCTACCAAATGCCAACACGTGTTGAAATCGACGACCTGACAAAAACGGTCTCTGAATTAAAACGCGAAGTCCGTGAACTGAAACGTAAACTATAGGTGCGCCATGACAGATTCGTCTGATGAATTGGACAACATCGAGTTGAAACAAAACGAGTTCGGCGAAGCTTATCGTGCGGCTTGGGAACATATGGTTAATGAAGGCGTCAAAGCCTTTAAATCCAGCGATACGCTGAGTAAAATCAGTCAAGAGGACGTGCAAATCGCCCAAACCCCAGCTGACGTTGTGTTTCAGGTCGATAAGGTCACTCTGTCGCGCTATCGCCCGTTGGTTGAGACGCGCGCAGATGTGCCGCCTGTTATCATCAGCTACGGGTTGTTCGGTCGCCAGACCATGATTGATCTGCAAGAAGACCGCTCGCTTGTGCGCAATCTTTTGAGCGCAGGCGTTGAGGTCTATGTCATCGATTGGGGTAACCCGACCCGTGCAGACCAGTTCTTGACGCTAGACGACTATATCCTTGGATACATGCGTGATTGCGTTGAATTTGCCGTGGCTGAAAACGATGGCAACCCGATCACGATGCTTGGCATCTGTGAAGGCGGCACCTTTGCGACGTGTCTTGCGGCGCTTGAACCCAAACTCTTCGCAGGGCTGTGCCTGACAATCACACCGATTGATTTTATCGGGGATCCTGAAAATTTCTGGCGTGGTGAAGGTTTCTTGAACAAATGGGTGCAAAACATGACCGAGGACGAGGTCAATGAAATCATCGACGTCCACGGTAATATGCCAGGTGAATTGACTGGGGCGATATTCTCTTCCCTGACACCGATTGCCAGCATGACCAAATATAACCTTGGCCTGACCCGTCTTGCAGGCAATGAAGCGGCAACGCTGAATTTCTTGCGGATGGAAAAGTGGATCGCAGATCGCCCCGATCACCCTGGTGCGGCGGCGAAACAATGGTTCAATCAGCTGTACCGTGAAAACCAGCTGATCAAAGGTGATTTTAAACTAGACGGGCGCTATGTAAATTTGGGGCATATTGCGTGTCCCGTGCTTAATATCTACGCCCTACAAGACCACATTGTCCCTGTCAGCTGTACCAAAGCGCTGGGTAAATACGTTCGCCCCGACCTCTATGAAGAAATCGGGTTTCAAGGTGGACATGTGGGGGTCTTTGTCAGTGGCAAAGCTCAAGGCGTGGTTGCGGGGGGATTGGTCAAATGGTTAGAGGCCACACAATCAACCGTACAGCCTAAAGCAGCAGCTAAAGTCGCGTCGAAAAAGACGCCAAAAAAGGCCGCTAAATAATAACGACTGATCTGGGAGGATGTCTTGGTCGATAAAATTGTAAAGCTAGAAGAAGCCATTGCGCTTATTGGAAATGGTGACACGGTCTGTGTTGCAGGGTTCGTGGGGATTGGCACGCCTGAATGTTTGTTGCGCGGCCTCGAAGATCGGTTTGTGGAAACTCAAAGCCCCACCGGTTTGACCCTATTGTTTGCCGCCGCACCAGGGGATAGCGCCGATGCAGGTCTGAACCGACTGGCCCGCGAAGGCTTGGTCAGTCGCGCTATTGGCGGTCACTGGGCCTTGGTGCCGAAACTAGGTGCCTTAGCCGTTGATAATAAAATCCAAGCCTACAATTTGCCACTGGGCTGTATTTCCCAGCTCTACCGCGACATTGCCGCAGGTAAGCCGGGGATGTTCTCCAAAGTTGGGCTGAATACCTTTGTTGATCCGCGCCAGTTGGGCGGTGCGATCAATGATATCACCACCGAACCTCTGGTGGAATTGATGGATTTGCACGGTGAAGAATGGCTGTTCTATAAATCCATTCCGATTGATGTGGCGTTCATTCGCGGCACCACGGCGGATAAATTCGGCAACATCACCATGGAGCGTGAAGCGCTGGAACTCGACATGTTGCCCATCGCAATGGCGGCCAAAAACTCAGGCGGTGTGGTGATCGCCCAAGTGGAACGCATCGCCGCACGTGGGTCGTTGTCGCCCCGCGACGTGATCGTACCTGGCAACCTTGTTGATTGCGTGGTGATCTCGGAACCCCATGAACATATGCAAACCTATTCCACCCAATATGAACACGCTTTTGCGGGTCGTTTGCGCGGTGAAGTAGACCAGTTGCCGCCGATGAAGTTTGACCAGCGCAAAATCATCGCGCGCCGTGCCACAATGGAATTGCCGATCAACGGCGTGGTGAATCTCGGCATTGGTATGCCTGAAGGTGTGGGGACTGTTGCCAATGAAGAAGGCATCATTGAGCATATTTTGCTCACCACCGAAGCAGGGGTCTTGGGTGGTGTGCCGCAATCAGGGCTGGATTTTGGCGCGGCAATAAATGCCGAAAGTATTATTCAAACCAACCAGCAGTTTGATTTCTATGATGGTGGTGGCCTTGATCTCGCCTGCCTTGGCATGGCYGAGGTTGATAAGCACGGCAACGTCAATGTCAGCCGTTTCAAGGATCGCTTTGCAGGGGCWGGTGGCTTTATYAACATCAGCCAAAATGCCCGTAAAYTGATCTTCGTRGGAACYTTTACCGTTAAAGGTYTGCGGGTCAGCACSAAGGACAAACAACTGTCCATYGAYMARGAAGGYCAAGTTGCAAAATTCTTGGAYAAAGTTGAACAAATCACATTTAAYGGYWMMTATGCCGCTGAATTAGGCCAAGAAGTTCTATATGTGACAGAACGCTGTGTTTTCCGTCTGACCAAAGAAGGCTTGGAATTGTCCGAAGTTGCCCCAGGTATCGACATTGAAAAAGACATTCTTGCGCATATGGAATTCACACCGATTATAAATAACCCTACCATTATGAACCCAGATATTTTCGATGCGGCGGAGATGAAGTTGAGTAAAACCATGCTGGCAATGAACTGGGAAGATCGTTTGCGTTACGTCGAGGAAGACAACACGGTTTTTGCCAATGTCAGYGGTYTSAGCATYGARAATGCCGAAGACCTTGATGACATGCGCAATTACTTTGATGCRTTTTTYCAAAAAATWGGTCGTAAGGTTGATTTGATTTCAAACTATGATGGTGTGTCTATTGCCCCGAAACTGGCGGCGAAATATGCGGATTTGTTGTTGCATCTCGAAGAGAATTATTACCGTACCGCAACACGTTATTCGACATCGGCATTCATGCGTCAAAAAATGGGGGCGGATCTAAAGACCCGCAAAATATCGCCGCATATTTTTGAAACTCAGGCCGAGGCCGCCGCTTATGTGAAGGCGCATAAAGACGATTAAGTTTTAGGCGACGGGCGCAAAAATATTTGCAAGTCAGCAACATTTGTGCCCGTTGCCCCTGTCATCAGCAGATCATCAATTACGGCGAGGGCAGGGTAGCTATCATGGCGCTCTAGCACGCGGTCCAGATCAATGCTTGCCGCTTCTAGGCGCGCAAAGCTGGTGTGATCGACCAATCCGCCTGCGGCATCTGTAGGGCCATCACGCCCGTCAGTTCCACCGCTTAGAAAACACCAATCCCCCGTCAGACCAGCACGTTTTACCAAACGGACCACGCGCAAAGCCAGCTCTTGATTGCGTCCGCCTTTGCCTACTACTTTGGATAGTTCTACGGTTGTTTCCCCGCCATAAACCAGCGGTGTGCTGTAGGCTAGCGCATCGTTCACAATCCGCTGGGCGGCTTGTTCTACATCGCCGATCAAGGGCGCGGTTTGCATTTTTGTGGCCAAATAATCCGCCACCGCCTGCGCACTGGTTGCATTGCTGGCGATCAATGTCGCATGAACAGCATGTTGCATAGGGGGGGCTTGCGCGGTCGTAAGATAGGTTCGGGTTGCAGGCGGCATCGCGTGCCAAACATCTGCCTTTTTCAATAATGCCGCCGCTTGGGCAGGGTTGCCAACCGCCCCGATACTAGGGCCACTGCCGACCACGCGCAAATCATCGCCGACCTCCTTCGCAATCAATCGTGAAAGATCAGTTCCCAATGAGATGTAGGTGCCTCTAGGCC
>NVSA01000026.1 GCA_002401045.1 Paracoccaceae bacterium | reverse complement strand
AACGGCCAATTGGGGTGCGGATATAGTCGCAAATATAAGCGTCGGTCATGTGGAATTCCTTACAGGTCAGGGGCAATAAGATCAGTGACGGGGTCGATGATCACCAGTTCAGCATCTGTCACAGATTGCAGATCGTCCAGTGAAATCGTAGGGAGTTTTTCGCGTAACACGAATTTACCGTCCGTGATATCAAGTACGGCAAGGCTGGTATAAACCCGTGTCACACAGCCAACACCTGTCAACGGGAAACTACATGTTTCAACCAGTTTAGGCACGCCTTTTTTGGTGACGTGATCGGTGATGACGGCCACACGTTTAGCACCGTGCACCAAATCCATTGCACCGCCCACGGCTGGCACGCCTTTTTCACCAACGCGCCAATTTGCCAAATCCCCGTTTTGGGCAATTTGGTAAGCGCCTAAAATCGCCACATCCAGATGCCCGCCACGAACCATAGCAAAGCTATCGGCATGGTGAAAAAATGATGCGCCAGGTTTTAGCGTTACCGCCCTTTTACCAGCGTTGATCAGATCCCAGTCCTCACTGCCTTCAGCAGGGGGTTGGCCAAAATTCAAAATACCGTTCTCAGTATGGAAAATCGCTTCGCGGCCTTTGGGCTGATAGCGCGCCACCATTTCGGGAAAACCAATCCCAAGATTTACATAAGCACCATCGGCAATATCTTGCGCCGCGCGCCATGCTATTTGTGCGTTTGAAAGTTTTAGATCATTCATGGGTAGGATACTCCTGCTTGGATGAGCAGTTCTTCTTGCTGTGGATTTGGGAATTCGAACACTTGGTCAACGAATATCCCTGGTGTGATGATATGTTCCGGGTCGATCGCGCCTAACTCAACAACCTTTGAGACTTGCACAATGGTTGTACCCGCCGCAGAACACATCAACGGGCCAAAGTTTCGCGCGGCTTTATGATAGGTTAAATTGCCGTGGGCGTCGCCCAACTCGGCCTTTATCAATGCAAAGTCAGCTTTTAACCAGCGCTCTTGCACATAAGGCCGCCCGTCAAATTCTTTGATTTTTTTGCCGTTGGCAATTTCGGTGCCATATGCGGTGGGCGTATAAAAGGCAGGTATTCCTGCCCCTGCGGCGCGAATACGTTCGGCCAAGGTGCCTTGGGGAACCAGTTCTAATTCAATCTCATCAGCGAAATATTTGTCGTTAAAAGCGCGTGGATCAGATGAGCGCGGAAAAGAGCACACCATTTTGCGCACCATGCCTGCGTCAATCATCGCAGCAATACCAATACGGCCGTTGCCTGCATTATTATTGATCACGGTTAAGTCTTTAGCGCCGTGATCGATCAGCRTATGGATCAGTTCGATCGGYGCRCCKGCACCRCCRAAACCACCAATCATCACAACCGCGCCATCGCCTATCTGGGCGATAGCCTCGCGGGCATTTAATCCTATTTTATCCATTGGTCATTCCATCACATGAGTACGGGTGCAGGGGTTGGATAGGCCAGATATCTATAGACGACAACATATTTTGTGCGTTATACAATATTTGTTGACATATCGCACAAAATACACGGAACCCAATGACCCTTAATCAACGCGACATTATGGGCGGCCTTGCCAAAGGGCTGGCTGTTATTGAAACCTTTAGCGCCGAGCGGCCGCGTCAATCTATTGCTGAAGTATCCGCCGCCAGCGGCTATGATCGCGCCACAACACGGCGGTGTTTATTGACCTTGGCACATCAAGGCTATGCCGATTATGATGGCAAATATTTCACCCTAACCCCACGCGTATTACGATTAGGTACGGCCTGTTTGGCCACCATGCCCCTGCCCCAAATCGTACAACCGATGCTAGATAAGCTGTCGGATGATTTAGGCGAAAGTACCTCTGTATCCATATTAGACGGCAGCGAAATTGTTTATGTCGCCCGCGCCGCACAGCGCAAAGTGATGTCGATCAGCCTGACACCTGGGTCACGACTGCCTGCTTTTTGCACCTCAATGGGGCGGGTATTGTTGGCGGCTCTGCCCCCTGAACAGGCAGACGATATTTTACGAACCACCGTCTTGGAGCCCCGCACCAAATATACTGTCACCGATATTGAAACGCTGGCATCCCTTTTGGACAGTACCCGCATAAACGGTTTTGCACTCATCGATCAAGAGATTGAGTTGGGGTTGCGTTCCATTGCCGTGCCTTTGTTCAACACCTATAATAAAGTAATCGGGGCGCTCAACATCGGATTACCTGTGACCCAAGACAGCCTTGATGATTTGGTCACGCAGTATTTAGCACCGTTGCAAGACATTCAGCAAAACCTAAAGCACCATTTACGTTAGCCCTGCACCATCAGCGCGTTAACCAAGTGTATAGGATCAGGCACTGCATTTTTAAAAAATGTCACGCCTAATGTCGCAACCAATCTATTTTCAACCCATACAGGCACCGCAAGTGTTGATGTTTGACCTTGCAGATCAGGGGCACGACGGGCAAATTTATTAGCGCTAACCTGGGTCAACTCTTGCTTTATGCCTGCCAAATCAGCGACAGATAAATTCTTAGCCTTTGCCAAAACCTTTAATAAATGTGTCTGTTCAGCCTTAGGACAAAACGCCAGATAGGCTCGCCCATGCGCGCGGTGCGTCAGGCTAAGACGACGATTAATCGTTGAATGGATATGGGCAAGCGGACTTTGCGGAATGGTACTATAGCGCACGATCATTGCATCGCCGTCCAAAGTTGCAATCGAGGCAGGCCATTGAAATTCAGCCGTGATCTGATCCGCTCTAGCCTGTATCCCTGTCAAAATACTGGGCAAGCCGTGATACCCTGCACTTAGCGCCAAAACTTTATCGGTGATGCAATAACCCGACAAACGATCAACTTTTTTAACGTAGCCCAGTGCCACCAATGTTTCCAGAATACGTACCAATGTCGGTTTTGGAATACCCGTTTTCTGTGCCAGCATTTTGACCCGTGAGAACGGCTCTGCATTTAAAATACGCACCACGTCGAGCGTTTTTTCTACGCTTTTAAGGGTCTCATAAGAAGACATAAAACATCCGATGGCTTAGCTGGTGTCCCCTTTTCATATTTCACTATGTGAAACGTAGCAACATCAAAACCATATTCCGAATAAATCAGCCTATCATGCGCACAAGTTTTAGGTCAGAGATAAAGGAACCATTATGTACGATGCTAGCGACCCCCGTGCGAGCCTTGCACAATCTGCAAAAGCAAAACCAACGGGCCCTTTTGCCAAACCACAGGTAGGCCTTTTCCCAGCCATGCCTTCACCCGATAGTGGCAAGGGCTATGAGGCCAAATTTCTACGTAGTCAGAACATTGTTGTTAAAAACATCGAGATCACAGGTGATGCTGAATTTACTCGTCTGGGGCAAGTCGATGAATATGTCGCCCTATCCCTAGACCCCGAATTGCATTTTACCGTATCTGCCAACGGGCAAGTCGAGGAATTTGACGGCTATACATTGGCAATCATTCCCCCTGGTGACAGCACGATTAAGGTAACGGGTCGCGGCATGCTGACCTTACTCTACACCACAAAATCCGATGATCTTGCCCAGCTTTGCCCCAATAATGCGGCCTATGCTGGTGAAAACAAAGTTGTGCCCCCGTTTCAAGCTTGGCCTGATCCCGTCGGCGGTTATCGCATTCGCGTCTATTCGTTGGATATCCCAGCCGAGCAAGGGCGCTTTGGGCGGATTTTTCGGTGCACAACAATGATGGTCAATGTCCTTGATCCCCGTCATGGCCCGCGCGACCGTACCAAAATATCGCCCCATCACCATGATGACTTTGAACAAATATCATTGGCACTAAAGGGCCACTTTACCCATTTACTACGGGTGCCATGGACACCCAATATGGATCATTGGCGCGATGACGCGCAGATTGTCTGCCCCGCACCCTCTGCCTGTGTGATCCCGCCGCCCCTCATTCATACGTCCCTATCAACAGGGGCGGATGAAAACCAATTGATTGATATTTTTGCACCACCACGGGTGGATTTCTCAATCAAATCTGGCTGGGTTTTGAACGCCGATGAATACCCAATGCCGCAAAAGGATACAAGCACATGAGCCTACCAAGCCGTCAAGAATTGACCCAAGAGCTTGAAATGCAACTGAATGATTATTGGTTTGRGGTTGATTTTAACTGGGGTCGCAATGCCCATAAGTTTTATACACCAGATGGCGTGTTTGAAGCCTCTAGCGGGCGCAAATACGAAGGCCGYGATACCATTGCGAATTTTTATAATTACCGCCTAGATCGCGGCGCGCGCACTGCCGTGCATTTAGTGTCAAATTTTCGCGCCACTCTACATGACGCATCCAACGCAACCTCTACGTGGTATTTATCGCTCTATGCAAGTGACGGTGAAATCCCCCATCCATCAGCGCCGCCGATTTTAATTTCATCCATGACAGACAGCCACAAACGGCAGGCTGACGGCAGTTGGTTGTGTTCTTACCGTTTATTTGAGACCCTGTTTAAAGGCGGCATTCCGACGACCTCTATGCCTGCAGATTACAAGAAAAAGGTTTAACATGAGCCCGCAAAATTTTCGCACCCGCTTTGAAGCCCGCAAAGGGCTGATCGGGTCTTTCATTAAATCCCCAACCTATCAGCCCACAGAAATTCTGGGCATGATGGGGTTTGATTTTATTGTCATCGACGAAGAGCACGCCCCGTTTAACCGTGAAACAGTTGATATGATTATTCTAGCCGCAAAGGCCGCAGGCATCGCACCGCTGGTTCGAGTGCCCGATATTGGCGGCATTTTATCAGTAATTGATTGTGGCGCGACAGGCGTTTTAGTCCCCCATGTTAAATCCGCCGAGATTGCCCGCCAAGCCGTCGCCGCTTGTCGGTATCAAAAAGGTAGTCGCGGATTTTCACCTTCAGGGCGGGCAGGAAATTATGGCACTGTAACGCGCCATGATCATATCACGTCGCAAGACCAATCAATCGCCGTGCTGGCCATGATTGAAGACCCCGAGGCACTAGATGTTATCGACGATATTATGGCAGTGGATGACCTGACAGGCGTGTTTATTGGCCGTGGTGATCTGACAACCGCCTTTGGGGCAAGCAGTCCCAAAGATACCGTTGTCACCCAAGCCGTCGCGACAATTCTAGCCGCCGCGAAGCGTCATAATAAACCCGCATGTATGATGGTCGAAAATGCGGAACTCGCCGCAGATTTTGCCAGCCAAGGGGCAACAGCCTTTATCATCGGGTCAGATCAATCCCTCCTGAAACGCGGCGCGAAAGCCGCTAGCGCTGAATATGCAGCGTTTTTCTCAACTCACCCTTAAAAGGTTTTATATGTCCTTACCAGCAGCCAACCCCGCCCCTGAATTCAACATCACCCGTGCAAGCCACATCGTTCTAAGCAGTAAAGACCTCGAAGCCACACGCGCGTTTTACCAAGATGTTTTGGGCTTTGATGTCACCCACCAAACCGATGATCGCCTATATTTGCGCGGGTTAGAAGAACGCAGTCATCATTCGGTTGTGTTTCACAAACAAGCGGGTCCGCGCAGCTGCAAACGCATGGGCTATCGGATGTATACTGACGACGATATCGTCACCGCCTTTGACCATTTTAGCGCGCGCGGCGAAAACCCGAAGATGGTTGAAATAGAATACCAAGGGCTGACATTACATGTCACGGATCCTTGCGGCGTACCGCTTGAATTTTGCGCCACGATGGATCAGCCCAACTGCCAATTGCAACAATTTCACACTCACAAAGGCGGCAAGCCGATGTATTTCGATCATACACAAATCTTTGTGCATGACGTCCCATCTGTRATGCATTGGTATAGTGATCTGGGTTTTCGGATGACGGAAATYATTGGCTCTGAAGGATCATCAACCCCACCTGCCGTTTGGTTSCAACGTAAAGGGGCGACCCAAGATGTGGTGTTCAACACGGGTACTGGCCCACAACTACATCACTTTGCATTTCACGCCCCAGGTATTTCCGATTTAATCCATGCCGCAGATATGGCGGCGTCTTTGGGCTATGCATCCTCCGTGGAACGCGGCCCAGGGCGTCACGGCATTTCAAATGCCTTGTTCCTATATTTCCGTGACCCTGACGGGCACCGCGTTGAATTGTTCACCAATCACTACATGGCAATCGATAGCAATCACARAACCATTCACTGGGAACCTTCGGACCCAAGCAAAGCCCAAGTTTGGGGTATGCCTGCAACCGAACGGTTTTATACTGAGGCCACACCTTTTGAAGGCCACAAACAAACAAAACCGCTTGTCGATGTTCCGCTCGTAACATTAGAAAAATATCTCGAAAGCCAGATCAACGAACCGCCACGTTAAAGGAAACACATRCACCACAAATGCGGCAATGGTTGATAAAGCCCACCAAATGCTAGAGGGTTTAGGCCATGAAGTCGCAACCCCAAAACAAGCACGTCAAGCGCTTGGACTATAAGGACATATTATGAAACTCTTCCACTGCCCTGGCTCTTGCTCAAACGGCATCGAATACTTATTGCAACAAACAGGACAACCTTTTGAGGTTGAGGTCATTGACCTAAAATCTGGCGATCATCGTCAGCCTGGGTTTTTAGCGCAAAACCCAAAGGGAAAAGTCCCTGCATTATTGCGCCCTGACGGATCTGTTTTGACAGAGTTCCCTGTGATTTCTTACTGGGTTGCAAATAATTTTCCCGAAGCAAAGCTTTTATCACAAGACCCTGAGACCCGCATTCGCACCCTTGAACTGTTAGAACATATCGTCAGCTCAATCCACATGCGCGGTTTTACCTTCATTTTCGCGCCGCATAAATTCACGGCAGATGAAGTCGCCCAAGAAACTTTACGCGAACACGGTCGCGGCGAAGTTCAAAAAGGCTTGGCACAGCTTTCTGAAACTTTGAGCACATCCGATTATCTGATGGGTGATTTTAGCATCGCAGATTGCGCTGCATTTTATGTGTTGAATTGGGCGCAAGCCCCTGAATTTAAGATGCCAGAAAATTTGCATAAATTATTAACACGCTTGCAAAATCGGGCGGCATAAGACCCCAAGGATCGTTCGCTAGATGAACGATCCTTTAGATTTCGGTCGCTTTGTTATCTCGCATGGCTTCAATGGGTTTATATATCCCTGAAGCCATGCAAAACGAAGGCACCGCTATGAAACAACTTCCAAAAACATCTCCTGTTGTCATTATTGGTGCAGGCCCCACGGGTCTGACGACCGCTTTATTATTGGCGCAATATGGAATCAAATCTGTGGTGCTCGATCAAAACGCAAAACCCATGGATATTCCCCGCGCGATCATTCTAGATGACGAAGGCGCGCGTACCTTGCAGGTTTTTGGCGCACATGAAACTTTCGTTCCAGGCCTAAACCCCAGCCAAGGGGCGCGTTACTATGCTGATAATGGCGACTGCTTTGCCGTGACGGGATCAGGGCCAAAAACATACGGTTACTCTAAGCGGTTTTTTATCAATCAGCCGCAAATGGAATATGCGCTACATGATCATATTGAAGCTTCTACACTGATAGACATGCGGTTCAATGTGACGGTTGACGGTTTTGATGAACAAGACGGTCATGTCGTTGTTCGGACGCATGGCACCGACGGGGTGACACATACGATAAATGCACAATATCTTGTTGCCGCCGATGGCGGGCGCAGTCCTGTGCGCGAAAGCCTGAATATTTCCATGCAGGGGGATACTTATGCGCAAGACTGGATTGTAATCGATACGCATAATGATCCAGATGACACGTTATTTTCCAAATTTATCTGCTCAAATGAGCGCCCGCATGTCACCGTTCCAGCCCCCGATGGCGGGCGTCGGTATGAGTTTATGTTGCTCAAAGGCGAAACCCATGAACAAGTTTTAGAAATGGAATTTGTACGCGAATTGCTCGCGCCCTTTAGGGAAATTACACAAGCTGACCTTATTCGCAAAACCATTTACACCTTCCATGCCCGTATTGCCGATCAGTTTCGGGTTGGGCGTRTTTTGCTGGCAGGCGATGCAGCCCATCTAACACCGCCTTTTGCGGGGCAAGGCATGAATGCAGGRTTRCGCGATGCATGGAATATTTCATGGAAACTTGCAGCCGTRTTGAACGGCGGGGCRTCTGATGTTATTTTAGACAGCTATTTYGACGARCGCAAAGACCCTGCATGGGCRATGATCCAGTTAGCCATGGTGATGGGCGATATGATTATGCCTATTGAAACCAAACAAATGCAATTCCGCGAACAATTGATGGAAGCACTAATCCCGTTCCCCGCAATGCGCGATTATTTGTTGCAAATGAAGTTCAAACCACGCCCGCGTTATGACCAAGGTTTGTTCTTGGAACTGNACAACCAACCCTATGAAGCCTCAATCGTTGGTGAGATGATCCCGCAACCCGAAGTCAGCCATAAGGGTAAAACGGTTCTRCTCGATACGCTTTTAGGAACAGGCTTTGCTTTGATCGCTCAAGATCAAGCAGGCGTGAATGCTTTGGAAAAGCTGGATAAAACCACATTTATGGGATTGCCCTTGGGCAAAGTTCATTTGGGCTGGGACAACGCGACAACCGCTCAAAGCGATATTGCCTTTGCAACGGCGGATGGCACATCTTACGGTAAACCTTTGCGCACCCACCGTGACCAAATTTTAATGATCCGCCCTGATCGGTATTGCGCAGGGGCAATAGACCCTGAAAAATTGGTACAAAGCTTACAAGATTATGCCGCAGCCTTTGGGGTTTAACCCCCTTCGGCCACGTCTAGCTTATCACTGATTTTTTGACAGGTTCTGCGCAATTTATTCGCATACTTGCGCACAATCTCATTATAACTGAGCGCCGAGTTTAAACACACCACCGTTAAAGCCGCCAAAATTTTACCTTGTTGAAAGATTGGCACTGAGATTGAGCTTGTATGGCCTTTGTAGCCATCGGTGCGATAGCCAAACCCTTTGTCGCGCGTCCGCTGAATGATCTGTTGGATCGTCTTCTCATCATGGGCAAGCGCGTGTTCAGGGGCCTCCGATTTGCGCATGAAATCTAAAATTGCGCGGCATTCAGCGTCAGAACAATAAGCCAAATACACATGCCCCCCCGCCGTGTGGAGCATTGGAATTTCCGTTCCCACCATGCCAACGTCAAAAGAAAACGGGCTGAACTTATGGGTCGTTTCACGGATTTGCATGGCTTTATCTGAATAGGTCACCAAATCCAACGGCCATAAAATCTTGCGCCCCAAGCTCACCATTTCAGGCATCGCAATTTGACCAACCCAAGCTTTGTCCAAGAATCCGGAACTCAGCGCATTACATTCCAATGTCGGGTGCCATGTGTCGTCTGATTTACTTTTTACCACATAACCCTGCGCCTCTAGAGTTTCGAGCAAACGGAACACTGTTGGCCGCGGAATTTTTGTCATCGTTGCCAACTGCTGTATCCGCGATCCGTCCTGAGCATTAATGATTCGTAGAATCAGCAACGCACGTTCGACTGCCCGAACAGGTTGAAATACTGGCATTTGACGCCTCCTAAAAGTTCACTATGTGAACTAGTAAGCCTCAATCCTTGCAAGTAAAGCAAAATACGCAAACAAGACTTGTCAGTAACGTATTAGTACGTTCATGTCTCGCATACGCGTCTGGGAGGACACTAAATGTATTCAAAATTGTATCGATTTACAGATCGACTGACACATATCTTAGCGTTGCTTGGATTTGCAGGTTTGTTGCTCTTGGCCTGTATGGTTGCCCTTGATGTTCTATTGCGTTTTTTATTCAGCTATCCGCTGCGGGGCGTAAATGATGTCAGTGCTGTTATTATGGCGGTCGTTATATCCGCGTGTATTCCAAAATGCCTGATGCTGAAACAAAATATCTCAATTGATATTTTAGGGAATGTTTTGGGTCCCTTTGCAACCCGCATTTTGAATGTTTTTTCCAGCTTAGCCGTCTTTATCTTTTTTGCTCTCATGCTCAGCCAGTTTATTCCCTACGCACAAGCATCGCTTGCTGGTGGTGAAAAAACATGGGTTTTGGGTTGGCGTTTGGGGCCATGGTGGGCCGCCACAACGGTTATGATTGCCGCCGCTGTTTTAGCACAAGGCATGGTTCTTTTGACCGACATAGCGGCGCTTATTTCTGGCAAAACGCCCGATGTCGCCAACCATGCGGATGAAACTCAAACAACTCTTTAAGCGCACCGTCGCCCTAGCATATCGGATTTTMTAATGGACCCTATTTTACTCGCTGGCCTCGGTTTTGGCCTTATGTTGACCCTCATTGCACTACACGTCCCAATTGGCATCGCCATGGGTTTTGTTGGTGTTATCGGTTTTGGTACAGTTGTTGGTTGGGGGCCTGCAGTTTCATTGCTGGCCAATGAGCCCGCATCAACCCTGACCAACCTCAATCTAGCCGTGATCCCGCTGTTTATGCTGATGGGGAACCTCGCCGCCTCGGCGGGGCTGGCCAATGATGTCTATAATATCGCCCATGCCTTTATCGGTCACCGTCGCGGTGGTCTGGCCACAGCAACCGTGATCGGTTGTGGTGGATTTGGCGCGGTTTGCGGATCAGGCGTTGCAACAACAGCAACCTTTGGACGTGTCGCTTTGCCTGAAATGTTGGAGCGCAACTATTCACCAGCGCTTGCCAGTGGATCTATTGCGGCGGGGGGAACCTTGGGGATCATCGTACCACCGTCTACAATCATGGTACTATATGCAATCTTGACCGAACAATTCGTTGTTGAATTATTTACCGCCGCACTGATCCCCGCCATTATGGCCGTCGTGTTCTATATGCTTGCAGTGCAAGTATCGGTTATTATGAACCCAGGTTCAGCCCCCAGCATTGAAAAACTACCTTTCAAAGAGCGTATGGCCGCTCTTCGTAAAGGCTGGGGCGTGATCGTGCTATCTACAATCGTGCTAGGCGGTATCTATTCAGGTATTTTTACCGTGAACGAAGCCGCCGCAATTGGTGTCGTCGTCTCCTTTATGTTCTTGATTGCACGTCGCGGGTTTAACTTTAAAGAGCTGTCTACAGTTCTGGTTCAAGCCAGCGCCGCCACCGCGATGATTTATGTCATGGTGTTTGGCGCAACAATCTTTTCATACTTTATGTCAGTAACAGACGCCCCTGCAGTCATTGTAAACGGGATCGCGGCAATGGATTTACCGCCAATCGGTGTTATCGCACTGCTCTTGTTGCTGTATATATTCCTTGGTGCCTTTTTTGACGAAGTTGCTGCAATGATCATTACATTGCCCTTCGTTATCCCACTCGTTCAAAGTCTTGGCTTTGATCTGGTTTGGTGGGGCATCATCAACGTCATCGTGATCGAAATTGGCATGATAACGCCGCCTATCGGGATTAATGTTATGGTTCTAAATACTCTGCGCCGCGACATTAAACTGCAAACGATTTACCGCGGAATTATGCCCTTCTTTATCGCGGATCTATTGCGCTTAGCCATTTTGGTCGCCTTCCCTGTGTTGACCCTATGGCTACCTAAAATGTTGTTATAAAGCGCAAAAATAACCCTAACCAAACCTATTACCCACTACCTTTAATAATCAAAACTTCTCGGAGGAAATCATGAAGTTATTAAAATTGGCAACAACTGCCATCGCCCTTACGGCAACACTCGCTACCACAGCAATCGCGGATCAGCTTCGCTTTTCAAGCTTTGAACCACCTGTAGCATTCTTGACGAAAGAAATTTTCCCTGCTTGGGCAAAGAATGTATCAGAAGCTTCAAACGGCGAATTTTCTGTTAAAATGTTCCCAGGYGGCACATTAGGTCGTTCACCTGCGCAACAGCTTCAAATGGTACAAGACGGCGTTGCMGACATCGCTTTCATCGTTCCTGGTTACAACCCTGGTCGTTTTCCAGGTGTAACAGTTGGCGAACTACCGTTTGTTGTTAAAACAGCCAAAGCTGGTTCAGAAGCCATGTGGAAAATGTTCGAAGAAGGCAAACTAGAAGGTGACTTTGACCAATTCAAAATCATCGGCTTGTTCACAACAGACGCACAAGGCATTGCAAGTAAACCACTTATCAACATGCCTGCAGACATCAAAGGTCTGAACTTTCGTGCATCATCACCAAACCTTTTGGCCGCCATTGATAAAATGGGTGCCGTTGCTGTGGGTGGCATCACTGCCCCAACAATCGCTGAAAGCATCAACCGTGGCTTGATCGCAGGGTCATTCAACGAATGGAGCGCTTTGAGAGCCTTCCGCATCATGGGTGCAATTGAAAACGTACTGGAAGTTCCAATGGGTACAAGCCCGTTGATGATCGTTATGAACAAAGCCAAATACGAAGCCATGTCAGACGTAGGTAAAGCAGCCATCGACAAATTCTCTGGTGCGGCTTTCTCAACTGTATTTGGCGAAGCATTCGACGGTCAAAGCGCAAAAGTACGTGCAGAAACTGTGACTGAAGGTCGTGTGAACATCATCACGCCAGACCAAGCAACATTGGACGCATGGAAAGCTGCAACACAGCCATCAATCGATGCATGGGTTGCCGAAACTAAGAACGGTGCGGAATTGCTAGAAGCATATCGTGCCGCTCTTGGCGACCAATAAGCTACTTTCATAACTTTACGAAAGCGGGCGCTATATGCGCCCGTTTTTATGTCTAAAGATTAGGCCACCGTTCATCTAGCGAACGAATGATCGTGCAGACTTGTTTCCATCAGACCTTTGCCACCATTTAGAGACAGTGAAATTCTAGCCTCATGCAAAGGACATCGCGATGGAAATTAATGCTCTTGGATACATTGGTATCAATTCAGCAAAGACCGATGAGTGGTCGCATTATGCGACAAAACTTCTCGGTATGCAGCAAGTAGACAAAGGTGCCAGCACCCGCGCTTATCGTATGGATGATCGCAAACAACGCTTTGTCGTTACAGGTGCCGAAGGCGAAAGTCTGGGTTTCATGGGATGGGAAGTTGCCAACACCGATGATCTGGACACGCTAGCCGCACGGCTTGAAAATGCAGGCGTTGCCGTTGAAGTCGCCACAACGGCCCTTAGTGATGAGCGCTACGTTAAACACCTCATCCGCTTCAAGGATCCCGAAGGCAATGTCATCGAAGTTTTTTGTGACCCCTTCATCGACGACACAGCATTCCAGCCGGGTCGCTCAATCACGGGCTTTAAGACAGGCGCATTGGGCATGGGGCACGCAGTTCTAAAAGCCATCAATCTTGAAGTTCTGCTGCCTTTTTATCGCGACCTGTTGGGCTTTGCAGTCTCGGATTATTTCCTAGACCCCTACCCCGTTTACTTCTTCCATGTGAACGGTCGCCATCACAGTTTTGCGCTGGTCGGAATCAATCAACAAGGCTTTCACCACTTTATGGTGGAGTACGAGATGCTGGACGATTTAGGCCAAGGCTACGATCTTGCCTTGCTCGATGAAGACCGTGTTGCCTTTACCATGGGGCGTCACACCAATGATTATATCATGAGTTATTACACCCATACACCGTCAGGTTTTTTCATCGAAACAGGCTACGGTGGCTACGTCATTGATCCTGAAACATGGAAACCCCATCAGACCAGCGAAGGCCCCAGCCTATGGGGCCATGATCGTACTTATATGGAAGAACCCCAGCGTAAAAAACTTGAAGATATGCGTCTTGATTTAGCCACCCGTGGCATTCAAGCGCCCAACTGCCCATGGCTCGCATCAGGAACACATAAAGCATGAAAAAATTCTCTTTCGACCCGAACGCATTGTACCGAATGCCCGTCGTTTTCGGCCCCACATGTGGCCCCAGACAAAGTCCAKATGGTGGACGTTTTGACGGATCAAAAGCGCCCTTCACCGTTGCCAGCGCACAATTTTTGACCGACGCAGACGCATTACGCGCCCTTTTGCCTGACCGCTACACCTTACGCGGCGACCCGATTGTCACCGTTGAACATTCAATTTTGCATGATTTGGCATGGYTGGCAGGGCGCAGTTATTCAATGCTCGGCGTAAAAATTCCTGTCACCTTTGACAGCGCAACAGGCCCGATGACAGGCGCGTTTTTATCCGTGTTATGGGAAAATCGCCCCGAACCAATTTTAAGTGGCCGTGATGAATTGGGTTTTGGCAAAGTGTTTTGTGATTTGCCCGAAGCATTGGTCACACAGCAAGGTCGCACCTACCGCGCCTCTTGGGATGGTCACACGTTTTTCACCATGCGCCTATCAAACCTGACACCCGCAACACGCCCGACACCGCCGCCAACGGACGGCGTATTCCACTACGCCTATTCCCCTGATCGCAGTCGCCAAGCACCCCATGAAGACTGCGCCCAGACAATGTTGTCACCAACACCAACCATCGCGTCAAAAATTGTCGAATACCAAACCGCTGACTGTGAGTTATCCTTTGATACTTCCAGTTTTGAGCAACTGCCGACGATGTACCAAATCGTCAATGTACTCGCCGCTTTGCCCATCATCGAAATGAAATCTGCAAGCTTTTTACGTGGGCTGGGGAAATCCGACCTGAACGAACAAAGATACCTTGCCTAACACCAAAAAAATCTAGCATTATTAGGAGAACCCAATGCGCCTTGTTTCTTATACTCTTTCCGATAATTCGACCTCTTACGGCATGATGGATGGTGATACCATTCGCGATGCAGGGGCAACGCTTGGCAGTCAATATGCCGACCTRCGCGCTGTTCTGGCCGCAGACKCCCTAGACGCACTGGCAACCGCCGCCGCCAAAGGCGCATCCTATGCCCTTGGCGATGTCACCCTCCTATCGCCCCTGCCAAACCCAGATAAAATCATCTGCGTTGGCCTAAACTATGCAACCCATATTGCCGAAACAGGCCGCGACAAACCAAAGTACCCGTCTTTATTCACCCGCTACCCTTCGTCTATTCTGGGTCACGATGTACCGCTTATACGCCCCACCATCAGCCAAGATTTCGACTATGAAGGCGAAATGGCTGTCATCATCGGCAAAGAAGGCCGTCACATCACGCCAGAAAATGCATTGGATCACGTCGCAGGTTATAGCTGTTTTAACGATGGCACCATCCGCGACTACCAAATCCACACATCACAATTCTGGCCAGGCAAAAGCTTTGATGACACAGGCTCCATGGGGCCTTGGATTGTTACCAAAGATGAATTACCCAACCCAACAGAGCAACATTTGCGCACAGTGCTAAACGGTCAAGAAGTCCAATCCATCGGCATTGATGATTTAGCGATTGGTATCCCTGAAATCATCGCCTATATTTCAACTGTCACCAAATTATTACCCGGCGATGTGATCGCAACAGGGACACCGGGCGGCGTTGGTCGTTTCCGCACACCAAAGCTATACATGAAACCAGGCGATGTGATCGAAGTCGAAATTACCGGCATCGGCACCTTGTCAAATACTGTAAAGGACGAGGCATGAGCCTACCTAAAACCATCCGCGCCGTAACACAAAACGGCGCAGGGGGCACTGAAGTTTTAGAACTTTCAACCCTGCCCTGCCCGACACCCCAAGCGGGTCAGGTCTTGATCGAGGTTGCCGCCGCTGGCGTCAACCGYCCCGACATTGCCCAACGTTTRGGAAAATACCCTGTSCCTGCRGAYGCRAACCCTGTYTTAGGGYTAGAAGTTGCAGGAACAATCATCGCKMTTGGMTCCGATGTAGACGATTAYAAAATCGGCCAACAGGTTTGCGCYTTGGTKCATGGCGGTGGTTATGCCACCCACGCAATTGCCGATGTAGGGTGTTTATTGCCCCACCCTGTACCACTGAGCAGTGAACAAGCCGCCGCATTGCCCGAAGTYGCCATGACCGTTGAATTCAACATGATGATGCGKGCTAACTTAGCCGCAGGCGAATGGGTTTTAATCCACGGCGGATCAAGCGGCATTGGTAGCCATGCCATTGAACGCGCCAAAGCCGCAGGGGCAAAAGTCATTGTKACCGCAGGAAGCGATGAAAAATGCGCCTATTGTTTGGAACTCGGCGCCGATGTYGCCATCAAYTACAAAACCCAAGATTTCGTKGCWGAAGTCGCCAGCGCGACCAATGGYACAGGCGTTGATGTCGTRCTCGAYATGGTCGCAGGGTCTTATGTTGCGCGTAACTTGGAATGCATGAATGCTGATGGCCGCTATGCGCTGATCTCCATGCAAGGCGGCAAAGACGTTCAAACCAGTTTTGAGCTGGTTTTACGCCGTAGGTTGTCGATCATGGGCTCAACCATGCGTCCCTTGCCTGCGCACCGCAAAGCCGAGATTGCCGCAAAAGTSCGCAAGGATGTTTTGCCRCTCATCGCCAAGGGTTTGATCAGTCCGCATATCTTTGCACGCTTCCCACTCGACCAAGTAGCAGAGGCCCACACCACACTTGAGGCGGGCAAACATCTTGGCAAAATCGTGCTAACGGTCAAAGACTAAGCGCCCAAAATACTGTGCTGGGCGTCACCCAATCGCCCAAGACATGTGCGGGTGTCACCAAACATCAGGCGTTGCAAAGTCAGCCGCGCAAACAAGCGCCCCGTTAAGCTTTCCAACGTCATACCA